>NZ_JBEONQ010000010.1:0-125187 GCF_040544445.1 Undibacterium sp. GrIS 1.8
GACGGTTATAAATCGTTTGTTCGGCAATGCCTAGTGCTGCTGCTAAGGTTTTAGGGGAAAGAAGTGCTTCCATGGGAATGGTTTCGTTGTTAGCAATCACATGACTGCTAAACGTATAGGCACCAGTTACCAGGATTTACTTTGATCTGACGGGCGGCGGAATTTCTGCTGCAAATTTGCTGCACTTGAGTGGGTAAATTCCGGTATAATGCGGTAAGTCAGGGTATGGCATGCCATTGATTTTATTGAATATTTTGGTTTTAAGCCCCTCTAGTTTTGGGCTCACAACCCGAAGGTCGTAGGTTCAAATCCTGCCCCCGCAACCAATCAATTTCAAGTCCTTGACTCTTCAGACTCAAGGACTTTTTTGTTTTCTGCACATTAATTCTCCCTTGGGATGTGTAATCATCCTTAGGACGAGCAACTTAGCTCTCTCCGCCGCGCTATCGTGTCGTATCGTGTTGTCTCCCGCAGTACGATAAAAATGATGGGGATGTTAGACTGCGTTGCCGCTGTACTATCTGATCGTTTTCTGGAAATACCTCCCATGACAAATCCTAGCCTATTCAATACCCTGCCCTTGTCAGCACCATTGCTGGCCAATCTGGAAAGTCTCGGTTATTTAGAGATGACGCCGATCCAGGCAGCGAGCTTGCCCTTGATTCTGGAGCAACGTGACGTGATTGCGCAGGCAAAAACGGGGAGCGGTAAAACGGCGGCGTTCAGTCTGGGCATCCTTGCCAAGCTCAATCCACTCTATTTTGCGGTGCAGGGCTTGGTGATCTGCCCGACGCGTGAACTGGCGGATCAGGTATCGAATGAATTACGTCGCCTGGCGCGCTCGGTAGAAAATATCAAAGTCTTGACCTTGTGTGGTGGTGCGCCGATGCGTCCGCAAATCGCCTCGCTGGAACATGGCGCGCATATCGTGGTGGGAACACCGGGACGGATTCTGGATCATATCGGTCGCGGCAGTATCAATTTAAATACCGTACAGACGCTGGTGCTCGATGAAGCAGATCGTATGGTCGACATGGGATTTTATGAAGATATCTACGGCATTGTTGCGGCGTGTTCACCACGCCGTCAGACGCTATTATTTTCTGCTACTTACCCTGACGACATCCGCAAAGCCAGCGCGCAATTTTTGCGCGATCCAGCAGAAATCAAAGTGGAATCGCAACACACCGGCAGCCATATTGAACAACTGTTTTATCTGGTCACGCCAGAAGAACGCAATGCGGCGGTAGCACGCTTGTTATCGCATTACAAGCCGGTTTCGACGATCGCTTTTTGTAATACTAAGATCCATTGCCGCGAACTGGCAGATGAATTGCAAGCGCAGGGCATCAATGCGCTGGCGCTTTACGGCGACCTGGAGCAGCGCGAGCGTGATGAAATCTTGGTCCGTTTTGCTAATCAAAGTTGTTCAGTACTGGTCGCCACCGACGTTGCAGCACGGGGTCTGGATATCCAGACTCTGGGCGCAGTCATCAATGTTGATGTCTCCAAAGATACTGAAGTCCATATTCATCGCATAGGACGTACAGGTCGTGCTGGCGAAAAAGGTTTAGCGCTCAGTCTGGCAACGCCAAGCGAGAAAAAATGGGTCAAGCTCATCGAAGAATACCAGGGTCAATCAGTGCAATGGCATGAACTGGCTGAACTGGATGCGACCTCCAACACTACCCTGCAAGCACCGATGGTCAGCATCTGCATCATGGGCGGCAAAAAAGACAAACTGCGTCCCGGTGATTTGCTCGGCGCCCTGACCGGCGATGTGGGATTGAGCAAAGAGCAAGTAGGCAAGATCAATGTGTTTGAATTTATGACCTATGTCGCGCTAGACAGACAGATCGCTGAACAGGCTCTGGATAAATTAAGCCGCTGCAATATCAAAGGACGTCAATTCAGGATGCGGGCAATTTACTAATGCGAGCGTGACGCCAGCATAACCATCGATGCGAAGGTAATATCTAAAGAACACTATTTTGTGTTCTTTTTTTATATTCAAATATCATCCAGAGAATATACTCCCCCATTTTTTTATAGAAACAGCCTTATCGTCCAATTATTATATGGACATCTTTAATATACCCATGACAGTATATTCATCACTCCGTTTTCAAGCGTCATCTACATTGCTCAATAACGCAACAGCAACGTGAGCGGCATATCAGCAGCACATCAGCAGAACCCCTCACTTTTCTGCAAGAACCCTAATTTAATTATAAAAAGTATATTTCTATCCTTCATGTGAAGGATGTTAATTCGCTCAAATTCAATCATTATTTAGATGTCGAATTGAATAGAAATTTTAATAATTAATAAAGTTCGAAAAGTCATCTCTATTCAGTCGTCAGCACCGGTTTCTTGCCAGCGGCCACCACTGCTCACGATGCAGAATCATCGCTTGTAAGACATCTATTGACTTAATTTACTTACGATAGAAGGTACTTAAAATGGCACTCGATACAAACCTATTACAACAGGCGATCAGCCAAGCAGGCCTGAGCTGGCGTGTTCTTACGCCACCGGCTGGTCAACTGCCACGCGGACTGGGCTGGGAACCCTCGGACGCAGCTAGCATCCAACGCTCTTCTTTAGTTGCCCAATCGGTCACGCGCCTGCGCTTTCCGACGATGATGAGCGCTTTCTTCCCAACCAATGTGGTCGGCACGCTGAGTGCTCCTGCGGTTGCCAGCGCGCCTGCCGGATCACCCGGCGGTGCACATCCGGCATCCTTTGATTGGCGCGACCGCGGTGTAATTGGTCCGGTAACAGATCAAATGTATTGCGGCTCTTGTGTCTCTTTTGCTACCACGGGCATGACCGCAGCGATGGCAGCGATAGAACACGGGGCATTAAATCTAAATCTGTCGGAAGCAGATCAACATTTTGCCTCATCGCATGGTCCTAATTGTGGCGGCTGGAATAATGATGCTGCACTTGGTCAAATCAAAGGTCGCGGCATTGCGACCGAGGCGACTTTTCCGTACATGTCTGCATTTGACAATCCTCCAAAGCTGGCAAATCCTTCTGACCCCAATAGCTTATGGGCGGCGTACAACCGGGCTGAGGCAGATCGCGCTTTCCGTACCTATTCCATCAGCGATTACAGCGCATGGACTGGTGACTCCCGCAAAACTTACCTGTCTACCGTCGGTCCTATGGTGTGCGGTTTTGCTGTATATGAAGATTTTGATAGCTATGGCGGTGGTGTATATAAACATGTCACTGGCAAATATCGCGGTGGTCATGCCGTCATGGTCGTTGGTTATTCCGATATCGATCAGTGCTGGATTTGCCGTAACTCCTGGGGTACTGGCTTTGGTGGCGCGGCGCATGCTGACGGCACTGGCGGCGGCTTCTTCAAAATGGGCTACGGTCAATGCAATATCGATAGCGAACCCTTCTACGGCTGTCATGGTGTAATCCAACCGGCAACAGTACCGATGGTCACTGGTGTCTCGCGCAGTTTAAACAAACTGGATGTATTTACCCCCGGCACCAACCGCGGCACATATACCGCGGCAATGGAAGGTAGCGAAACCGCTTACCGTGGATGGTGGTCAGTACAAAACGGCGTTACTGCACCAAACACATTTATGCATGCGGTATCACGCAGTGCTGATAAGCTGGATTTATTTTGCATTGGTACAGATCACGGCACTTACACTGCTGCATGGCAACCCGGCAATGCGCATTGGGGTGGCTGGTGGCGTATTCAGGGCGGTGTTGCTGCACCTGGCACATCGATTCATGCAGTCTCACGCTGTCCGGATCAATTGGATGCATTCTGCGTAGGCACCGATGGTCATGTCTACACTGCCGCATGGAATCCAAGCAATACGTCATGGGGTGGCTGGTGGAAAATTGGCGACCTTAAAGTGGCACCGAATACGTCAGTATTTGCGGTCTCACGCAGCGCGAACAAACTGGACATTTTTGCAGTCGGTGCTGATATGGGGATTTATACCGCAGCATGGGAACCCGGCTTTACGTCATGGCATGGCTGGTGGCGTGTGCAAGGCGGCGTGGCAGCGCCAAATACGTCCGTCTACGCGGTCTCTCGCAGCGCAGATAAACTGGATATTTTCTGCGTTGGCACGGATCACGGCGTCTACACCGCAGCATGGGAACCTGGCTTTACTTCATGGCATGGCTGGTGGCGTGTGCAGGGCGGCGTGGCGGCACCAAATACCTCTGTGTTTGGCGTCTCTCGCAGTGCGAATAAGCTCGATATTTTCTGCGTTGGCACGGATCATGGCGTCTATACTGCAGCGTGGGAACCTGGCTTTACTTCGTGGCATGGCTGGTGGCGTGTTGCCAACGGTACTGCAGCGGCAGACACCTCCGTGTTTGCGGTAAGCAAAGGCCCGGATCAATTGGATATTTATGCGATTGGTACCGACCACAATGTCATCAGTTCACATTGGCAGCCAGGACAATCCGCATGGAAACCATGGATGCCCGTTGCAGGCGGCATAGCAGAAGGTGGCTAAGCCAATAGATAAGCAGGAGGCTGACAGTATGAACCCAGAGGCAAATCCAACACAAAACCACACCGCGCAACTTGTGGCCGGTGTGGCCGGTGCGGCGATTTGCCTGCCACTGAGTAACAGCGGCACCACCGGTTTTAACTGGGAACTTGAATTACCATCCGGTGTGACGCGCGTTGCAGATGTCGCAAGCAACGTATTGGGGGATATGCCGAGTAATGCGTCCAAAGGCATTTCTGAGGTGACGGGACAAACCAAACAGCTAGGTGATGGCCCGAACTACCAGTTATACGTGCAAGCGGATGCCGGTAGTTATCTCATTACTGCCAGACTGGTGCGCGCCTGGGATAAAGCGCATCCGATTAGCGTAATGCAGATTCAGTTGGAAGTGAAGTAAGCCTGTTGCAAATCTTGTTAAATTGAATGCGTATTTCAGACAACTGGAATACGCATTTTTTTTGGTAGATCGGAAGAAGATGGCGTTCTGACTGGTGGTGCCGATCCTAATAACAAGATTAATTCCTGCTGACGCGTCGTACCTGTTTTGGCATAGACCGATGATAACTGGCTGCGGATAGTAGAAATTTTTAAACCCAAAATGTCTGCCATTTCAGTCGGCGTACGACTGTCAAATAGTAGCGGCAAAATCTTCGCTTCCGCCGGACTGAGTTTAAAACTGCGCACCATAAAATCTACCGCCGCGCCGGGCTGTTTTTGCTGATCCACCAGCATTAACATCACTGCAGAACGCGCCAGCTTGCTATTGACGGTCGTCTCTTCTACATGGGCGATGGGCAATGCAAATGCTAGCAAGCGATTTTTAAAACCACATAAAGTCAGCGGACCGCCCTCACCTGCAGCGGTCTTTTGTACCAGACCGTCCAACATACCGCCAGCGGGAACGACCTGAGGCAGCGAAGTAAAAAATTGTCGATAATCGGTATCAACAATCATTTCTTTCGCACTGGTATTAAGTCTAAGTATACGTCCAGTAGCATCAAAAAAAATCACGCCAAAATCAAGACCATCTAAACTGCGCTGAAATACCGATAACTGCACTTGGTTGCTACGCCATTGCCAATGCAACTTAAACGCCCGCTGAATATGCGGCGTCAAGCGGCATAAATGTTCGACCTCCGCGTCGGAAAAATCTGCCATATCCGGCGCCCGCAACAAACTAAGAATCGCGGGTGGAGAACCAAGGCTCTCATCACTATTTTTATCCGTCATCACACTCAGTAGCAAATGTTCCACCGGGATACGCAATAAAAACTCTTTATAAAAACGCGTCTGACGTAAATCACGCAAGCTGACTAAGTCGCTACCGCGCCCGGTCATCCTCACACGAAAATCTTCACTTTTAAACGCGGCAGGCGTCCAGGGATCATGCGGCCACCAATAATCAGCATAAGCACGTGACACAGAATCCGATAAGTTATAAGACAGATAGTAGCTATGCGCACACTGCCGCCTGTCTGCAGCGCGCAACATGGCAACGCTGGCACCAAAATACTCAGCCAGAGCCCGCAGCACGTCAGCCCAACGAGCCTCATGCCCGACCGCACGATAAAGCGTCGTCAGTAGTGCATCGTCGTTCGAGCAGGGAACAAGCGTCGTAGACATGCTGAGTCTCTTTTATATTGACGATATAAATATTACAACACCAGATGTAATTTTACAAATCTATTTAGGCCAGAAAATTAGCGGATTTTAGTGACTGGCATCAAGCTTATTTTGATCGTCTGTGTCCGATACTAATGATCAGTCTGAGTCTGAATATTCATATACTCCCCCTATAAAAATAAAAAATAAGGTTATTGTCCATACTTTCATTGGACAATTAAAATATACTAATATGGAGTATATTAATCATTAAGAATTTAAAACCTCTGGCTAGCGACGTGTTTTAAGTAGTCTAGTGTCGTGATAGGCCTAAAACCCGATCTGATCAAAAACAAAACGCCACCACTACAAAAGTAGTGATGGCGCTGAGCATTAAATCAAGCGTATTGCCTTAAAGCATAGACTAATTAATTAGCGTCAAACGTTGGCTGATCTGCAACTGTTAGTAGAAATTTATTGAGCCTGCTTCAACTGCTCCAAAATTGCAGGATTTTCTAATGTAGAAATATCTTGCGTAATTTCTTCGCCTTTTGCCAACACGCGCAGCAAACGACGCATGATTTTTCCTGAACGGGTTTTAGGTAAATTATCGCCGAAGCGGATTTCTTTTGGCTTGGCGATAGGGCCGATTTCTTTGGCAACCCAGTTACGCAACTCAGTCGCAATTTGTTTGGCTTCATCACCAATCGGACGAGTACGTTTTAAGACTACAAAGGCACAAATTGCTTCGCCAGTAGTATCGTCTGGCTTGCCTACGACTGCGGCTTCTGCCACCAGAGGATGTGCGACCAGAGCTGATTCAATCTCCATCGTCCCCATGCGATGTCCGGAGACATTCAGCACATCGTCAATCCGGCCGGTAATCGTAAAATATCCCGTATCTTTATTACGAATCGCACCGTCGCCTGCCAGATACATGGTGCCGCCAAACTCTTCTGGGAAATAACTTTTCTTAAACCGCTCAGGGTCGCCCCAGATGGTACGGATCATCGACGGCCACGGGCGTTTTACTACCAAAATACCGCCCTGCCCGTTCGGCAAATCATGCCCTGTTTCATCTACAATCGCCGCCATAATCCCCGGCAAAGGCAAGGTGCAAGAACCTGGCACCAAGGGTGTTGCACCAGGCAATGGTGACATCATATGGCCACCAGTTTCGGTCTGCCAGAAAGTATCAACGATAGGACATTTTTCATTGCCGATATGCTTGTAATACCACATCCAGGCTTCTGGATTAATTGGCTCACCCACCGATCCCAACAAGCGTAGTGAAGACAAATCATATTGTTTAGGATGGATTTTTTCATCGCCATCGGCTGCTTTAATCAAGGAACGGATCGCTGTCGGCGCGGTATAAAAAATCGTCGTCTTGTGTTTTTGTATGGTGTCCCAAAACCGGCCGGCATTAGGGAAAGTCGGGATACCTTCAAACACGATTTCAGTCGCACCCGCGGCTAATGGACCGTAAGTAATGTAAGTATGGCCAGTGACCCAGCCGATGTCGGCAGTACACCAGAAGACATCGTCCGGCTTTAGATCAAAGGTCCATTTCATCGTCAGGATTGCCCATAGCAAGTAGCCACCGGATGAATGCTGTACACCTTTTGGTTTGCCCGTTGAGCCAGACGTGTAGAGAATAAATAAAGGATGCTCCGCACTAACCCACTCTGGCTCGCACACATCGGATTGAATCGCCACCAGATCATGCATCCACAGATCGCGCCCCTCCACTACCGGCACATTGCCACCAGTGCGTTTGTAGATCACGACATTACGCACCTTCTCGCAACCACCTAAGGATAAAGCCTCATCCACGATTATTTTTAATGGCAAATGTTTGCCGCCGCGCACTTGCTCATCTGCGGTAATGACCAAAACTGCACCCACGTCCACAATCCGCTCTTGCAGCGACTTGGCAGAGAATCCGCCAAACACTACCGAATGCGTCGCACCTATCCGGGCGCAAGCTTGCATGGCAACGACGCCTTCCACCGACATTGGCATATAGATGACAACGCGATCGCCTTTGCTGATGCCGAGCGACCTCAATCCATTGGCAAATTGACAGACCTTTTGATGTAATTCTTTATAGGTCACCTTGGTCACGTCACCATCGTCTGACTCAAAAATCACGGCGACTTTATCGGCGTTACCGTTTTGCAGATTAACGTCTAGGCAGTTATAGGACACATTCAATAACCCGTCTTCAAACCATTTATAAAATGGTGCTTCAGATTCATCTAACACTTTATTGAATGGTGTGTGCCAGTGCAGATTTTCTCGCGCCAATCTGGCCCAAAAACCTTCATAATCCTGCGCAGCTTCTGCACAGAGAACCTGATAGGCATCCATCCCAGAAATAGTGGCATTGGCAGCAAACGCAGCAGGTGGGGGGAAAACGCGGGTTTCGGCTTTGACAGCGTCGAGGTCAGGCATGATTATCTCCAGCTTATTGTAATTAGTTGAGTATCGTTCTGGCTCAGTGTAAATTCAATTTACACTCACTGAGCTTGTTGCTATTGCCATAAATTACCATCAATCAACAGACTCACACATCAATGTCGATTGCAATATCTATTGAGGTGTTAACTAGTTTTATGATCGTAATGGATGCAGTCTCAAGCAGCACATTTGGTATATGAACAAGCAGTAACAGCACGAGACAATTAAGCATAGCAACTCTTTATGAAACAAGCCTTTGCAGCCAATGTTAGCGTAACTACTACAGCCATGACGATAGCCCATACCATAGGCGCAGAGACTTACTGAAGCCTTACGCTCGTACAATTTGCCTGTATCAACACTCACCATCCACGCTGTCGCCGTGTAAAATACGGGCTAATTTAGTTTTTTCCCCACCTGTGATTCTGACTATGTCAACACCTGACGCACCACGTAAACTTTCCCCTATTGCTGGCATCATTTTTTTCAGCCGTTGGTTACAACTGCCGCTGTATTTAGGTTTGATACTCGCACAAGCAGTGTATGTATTTCATTTCTGGGTAGAACTTAGCGACTTAATCGGCGCTGCTTTGGGCAATCAATCTGCGCTTGATCATATTTTGGATGCTGTCAGCGTTACCAATGCGACGCGCCCAACCAAACTTAATGAAACCACAATCATGTTGGTTGTACTTGGCCTGATCGACGTTGTAATGATTTCTAACTTGCTGATTATGGTCATCATCGGCGGATATGAAACCTTTGTCTCGCGTCTTGGCATTGAGGGTCATCGTGACCAACCGGAGTGGCTATCCCATGTCAATGCGACCGTGCTTAAAGTCAAATTGGCGATGGCAATTATTGGTATCTCTTCTATCCATTTGCTGAAAACGTTTATTAACGCCTCGGCCTATGATGCAAAGACATTGATCGCACAAACGGTAATACATATTGCCTTTTTATTGTCAGCACTGGCGATTGCTTACTGCGACAATCTGCTGACCAGAACTCAGAACGAAACGCATAAAAAACTCAGTCATTAAGTATAAAAATGCCTCAGTCATTATTTTCTGTCGTGTACATGGCGATCACCAAGCTGCCATGCGTGCGACACAAATGCGATACCAATAAAACATAATTACGACTTCACATTTTTACCTAACAACACCGATTTTCTTACTTAGCCAAGAGCCATATCATGACAGTCATTAAACAAGACGACCTGATCGAATCCGTTGCCGCTGCTTTGCAATACATCAGCTATTACCATCCTGCCGATTACATTGCCCATCTGGGACGTGCATATGAAGCGGAACAAAGTCCTGCGGCCAAAGATGCCATTGCACAAATCCTGACCAACTCGCGTATGTGCGCGGAAGGCCACCGTCCGATTTGCCAAGATACCGGCATCGTCAACGTATTTATGAAAATTGGTATGGGTGTGCGCCTGGAAGGCTTCACCAGCTCCATCACCGATGCAGTGAATGAAGGTGTACGTCAAGGCTATGCCAATGCAGATAACGTCTTACGCGCATCGATCGTCGCTGATCCGTTGTTCGACCGTAAAAACACCAAAGACAACACCCCTGCTGTAATCCATATGGAACTAGTACCAGGCAATACGATTGATATTCAGGTCGCAGCCAAAGGCGGTGGTTCTGAAAATAAATCCAAATTTGTCATGCTCAATCCGTCCGATTCTCTGATTGACTGGGTGATGAAAACCGTCCCGACCATGGGTGCAGGCTGGTGTCCGCCGGGCATGCTCGGTATCGGTATTGGTGGTACTGCAGAAAAAGCTATGTTGATGGCAAAAGAATCCTTGATGCAAGACATCGACATGTATGAATTAAAGCTGCGTGGCCCACAAAACAAAACGGAAGAACTGCGCATAGAACTCTGCGACAAGATCAATGCTCTGGGCATTGGCGCACAAGGTCTCGGCGGATTGACTACCGTGCTGGACGTCAAGATCAATATGTATCCGACTCACGCAGCATCGAAGCCAGTCGCAATGATCCCTAACTGCGCAGCGACACGCCATGCGCATTTTGTAATGGATGGTTCTGGTCCTGTCTATATGGATCCGCCATCGCTCTCTACCTGGCCAAAAGTACAGTGGACAGCGGATACCGAAAAATCCAAACGCGTTGACCTCAACACCCTGACCAAAGAAGAAGTCGCCTCCTGGACGCCGGGTCAGACATTGCTGCTCAACGGCAAAATGTTAACCGGTCGCGATGCTGCCCATAAGCGGATTCAAGACATGTTGGCCAAAGGCGAGAGCTTGCCAGTCGATTTCACGAACCGCGTCATTTATTACGTTGGTCCGGTCGATCCGGTACGCGACGAGGCCGTTGGCCCCGCAGGTCCTACCACCGCGACACGGATGGACAAATTCACCGACATGATGCTGGAAAAAACAGGCTTGATCTCGATGATCGGTAAAGCAGAGCGTGGCCCGGCCGCAATCGAATCCATCAAAAACCACAAGTCAGCCTATCTGATGGCGGTGGGCGGAGCGGCTTACCTCGTCTCTAAAGCAATCAAAACTGCAACCGTGGTCGGCTTTGCCGATTTGGGCATGGAAGCGATTTATGAGTTTGACGTAGTTGATATGCCAGTGACGGTTGCGGTCGATTCTAACGGTACCTCAGTGCACAACACTGGTCCTAAAGAATGGCAAGCCAAGATTGGCATTATCCCGGTCACAAATTCTTAATCTCGTTAACAAAATACGCCTATGAATGTAAAAATTGACGCAGCCATAGGCGTGTTTGATTCTGGTATCGGCGGTCTGTCGGTACTTCAGCATATCCGTAAAGACCTTCCCAACGAACATCTGATCTACTTCGCCGATTCTGGATTTGCGCCCTATGGCGACAAACCGGAATCGCTGATTGTAGAACGCAGTCTAGCCGCCGCACAGTTCTTGACAGAACAAGGCTGTAAAGCGCTGGTAGTCGCCTGCAATACCGCCACTGCCGCGGCGATTAAAGCATTACGCCACACTTATCCCGATCTGATACTGGTTGGGGTAGAACCAGGCTTAAAGCCTGCTGCACAACAAAGTCAGAACGGCATCGTCGGCGTATTGGCGACACAAGCAACACTGCAAAGTGAAAAGTTCATCGCCCTAAGAGATCAGTTAACGGCAGAAACCGGAACACGCTTTTTTTCACAAGCCTGCGTAGGCTTAGTCAATCAGATTGAAAAAGCCGAACTGCATTCAGCAGAGACCGTCCGCCTGCTGCACCAATACCTAACTCCGTTATTGCAGCAAGGTGCAGATACGATCGTACTTGGCTGTACCCACTACCCGTTTGTCGCTGAGCTGATTTTAAAAATCATTGCTGAATTCAACACCAGTAATCCACAAACTAGCGTGAAATTAATCGATACTGGCAAAGCAGTCAGCAAACAATTAACGCGCTTGTTAGCGAGCAATGTTGAACACGCGACTAGGGCCGTATCAGATTCAAAAGCAGCACCAGATTCGAACTCACACTCCATTATCGACACAGCAAACAAGTTAATTGTCTACACCACAGGCAGCTCAACGACATTGGCATATGCACTTGACCGACTACTTCACATCAAAGAAAAAGACCGAGAAATTATGCATTTATCGGTCTCTTCCAAACTCGCTAACTAGCGAAACTCCTTACGCCAGCAGCGCAGCTACGGCTTTGCCATACTTAATCGTGGTTTCTGCCGGCAGCCAATTACCCGTAGATTCCTGGCGACCTTGTAATACAAAGCGAGGATGTACCTGAGCTAAATTGTCAGCAGCCTGTTTAGACAATTCTCCGATCTTGCCTTTTTTAAGCCGGTTCACCACCAGACTCAATTCGGTCTCTGAAAAATCGCGCAGCATATCGTAGTCACCGTCGCTATCGCCAGCAACAAAGATCGGACCATAGCCCTTCTTCGCGACCAGTTCCCGCTTGATCACTTCGGATTTTCCTGGCCCCCAATTAATCGGCCAATCCTTGCGATAGACATTTTTAAAAATCTCGCCGTCCTTCTCTAAACGTAATCCCAATACGTTCTGACGTTCGACATGAAAACCATATTTGGGCTGAGTCGCAAAGACGGCAACCACGTCTTCCAAAGACGCTGTGCTGACATATACATCAATACCGTGGCTGCGGAACGCGCTCATCAGACTGGCGATCTCGGTCGCCAAACGTATTCCATGAAAATGGCTGGTAGTGATCACACCGGCCTTGCCAGACAAAGCAAGGGGGCTCGTATATTTAGTCTTGGTCAGACTCATGCCAAGGTTAGCGTCGTTGGACGCCTCAGCCAATTTGCTCAGATCGGCGACACTCATATTGGTGAAGAAATAGATAATCCATGGATAACCGACCGCAACTCCGTGGGTATCATTAATTGCCTCATATAAGAAATACAGCTTGGCGCGAAAATCCTGGAACTGTTCTGTCTGGGTAATTTCTTCCAGCGATTTATTGCCGTTCATGAGTTTGAAATTCGCATTCAAAAATGCGTAATCAGCATCCAGATCGCTGCAAATAGATTCTAAATCTACGACATTACCTGCGGCATTTTTATAGTCCGCCATAAATTTTCCGGCGGGGACATTTTGGCGAATAATCGCAGAGAATTCTGTCGGTGTCAGCTTGAAGGACAAGGTGTTGATCTGATACATCAACAAAGCCTCTTCACAATCATTCATGATGCTAGTGTTATCCCAATCAAATACGGCGTAGGGACGGCGTTTGGCAGAGTATTTTTTTGAGGTATTGCCATGTTTAGCAATCAACGCTTCGATCAACTCTCTGTTACGCGGTGACCATTTAGCGCTATCGATACTGACTTCAAAGACTGCACGCAACGGTTTGGTTTGCGCTTCTGCGCTAGCAACCATACCTACACTTGCCGCACCGGCCAAAATACCTTGCAGCAGATGACGGCGTTGAATGGATGGCTTAGCCACTGCTGCTGAAGTATGCTGCGTTATGGACTTAGTGATGTCTGGCGTTACCGATTCAGCGCTCGATTGGTTGACTAATAATTTCGCTAGTTGACTTGGGCGCTTGAGCATGACGGTTCTCCACAGAAAATAAATAGCCCAAGTGTAAGAATGATTTATGACCGGCTTACGACAATCGAAGCTCATTCTCGTACTTGCTCTCTTTCTACGCACCTAAATCTGAGCCGTCCTAGCATCTGTGCAAATCAAAGGAAGTACCTCAGCTTAGCAAGCACAAGCTTAAAGAAATCATATACTCCCCTTTATTTTTCTGATTTATGCCTTATTGTCCAATGATTATATGGACACTCTATATTTACTAGATAGGAGTATATTTAATGACACTCGTAGAATGACTGATCAAATAGTTCTGCGAAGGTAGTGATTGAGTGTGAAACTTTATCGTCATCAAGGACAGATCACTGGATTTTAGCCTGCGCTGGAATGACACATGGGGGAATTTTTAGCTCAATTTAACAAGCTATCCAGCTTATGTTAAACGGCGACCTACCTTGATATCTAATACGACTATTGAGTCAGTATTACTTTGATAGCCAATCAGCAATTTGCTGCATTACCCATCCTGCATCATCCAAAGGCAAATCATGCCCGGCGCTTGGATGCAATCGAATTTCACAATCCCACAATTGCGCTAATGTGCGCGAACATGCAGGATTGACCAAGTCATCACCCAAGCCTGCGAGCAATAAGGTTGGCATTTGTGGCGCGGCATAAGGTGCACGATACGACAGCGCCGCCGATAATTGCCGCAAGATATTTTTACGGCTAATCGGACATTCCTCTGCATAGCTAACCCATCGCTTCAACAATGCCGGAGCTTGCTGCGTGTCAGTTTGCTTGCTGGTAATCCGCATAATCAGTGCCTCGCGCTGCTCGACCGAGCCACGTAGTAAAGCACCAAGTAAAGCAGGATAATTTTGAGGACGCAGGCGATGATAAAACGGATTATGCGGCGCCAGACTGGTGTTGATTAGTACCATCCTCTCGACTTCGCCCGGATACAAACGACTCCATGCCACCGCTGCCATTGCACCGAGCGACAAGGCAACTATTTGATAAGGAGGCGGATAAGCCAATGCCAGCAGTTGTGCGCGCACAGATTCGACCATTGCGTCTACGCTGGTCGCACTGGCTTGCTGATACAAGCGACCATTACCAGGAAAATCTAAAGTCACGATGGCGGCATCGCCAACTACAGATTGAAACGCTTGAGGGAAATCACCCCAATGACGCGCCTCTCGCATCAAGCCGCGTAACAGTACCCAGCTTGTCATCTCGAGGATCGCTTCATGTGCCGCATCATGGCCGATACCAGCGCGCTACAGCACGCTCTTGCACACGGCAACGGGTTGGCCCCTTGGTCAGCCAATGCTCATGCCCACAAGTCGCCCGCATTAAAAAATCCAACCAGACTGTATGGCGACGCAATACCCTTTGCAGGCGATGCTCGGCCACCGGATTAAACATGCCATGCCGCGAAAATAATTGGCGCGGATTTTTCTTCACCCATAACCATGACCCCATTTCCAGAGTAAATGGTAAAAAAGTTTTGGACGGATCTTGCTGCGCCTGCAGATACAGATAATCCCAGATATCACCGTGGGTTTGGTATTGCAGACTTTGCGGCTCAAACAGATAACGGTGATTGGGATAAGTTTGCTGAAACAATTCTTCCAGTGAGAGAATATCGGCGATGTGCTCAATCGGATGCACGCTATGCGCATGCGGAAACCATACCCGGTCACGCAAACCAAAACCCGAATGACAATCAACCGCAATACTAAACTGGCGGCTTAACAATTCATCCTGCACAATTTTGCATAAAGCTTGATTCTCTAGTTCCATCTCCGCGCCAGCAACTCCACGATACCAAGGCAAATGGCGGCTAATACGATGTCCGCCCAACAAAAACGGCACTTTATCTGCCGCCTCCACTGGGGAGTTACGCATCAGATCCACACCCTGCGGATTGCAACGCGTTGCCTGCCACATTCCACCCGGATTAATCAAAGGCATAAACACCAAGCGCACGTCTTGCAACATATGATGCAGACTTTTATCCCACGCCAGCCGCGAGATCAGAACACGCAAAAAACTCAGCAAGACCTGAGTACCAATCCGCTCCAAACCATGAATACCACCGAAAAATCCTATCGCCGGCACACCAGGATCAGGATTACCCAAACAAAGTTTGTAGACAGGAAAACGCTTATGTTTGACACTCACCTCGCAAGCAACAGACGCCTCCAGATGCCCTCGCCCAAGGGTAAGGATGCGTTCCAATTCTTGCATTTCAGGCAGAGCAGGCATGATAGTAGCGGCAGCGATGGCGGTAGAAATAGAATTTGCGATGCTAGTAGACAACTGCAAGGAAAGCAAGGCGAACACAGAAATTGCCACTTTCCAGTGAAAAATACGGACCATCTCTAAAGATGCATAGAGAAGTTTTACTTAATTTATCAATTAGGACTTACGCAAAATTGTCCCGGCAAGGCGTAGCGACGAAGATAGTACTTGAGTACAGCTAGAACCTACAACACAGCCGGGGCGGTTTTGCGTAAGTCCTATCTATAAACTCTTCTTAGTCAATCTCACCTTCAACGGTTGGTAATCAGCTTGTCTCAGTTTTGATCCGGAGCATTTTTAACGCCCTCTTTAAGCTGCTTCGTCATTTTTTTATTTTGATTCTCGAAGTCTTTAACCAGCTTATTACAAATAGTTTTCTTCGCCTCGCACAACACGCCCATCTCGACGTAAAGATCGCCGTTCGACCGATTCTTTAATGTCCGCTTTACTACTGCGGGATAAGCCGGATAAGTTGGTGGAGTGAACGACCAGATCGTCATCCCATCAGCCTCGGTAATGATAGTCCATGCGTCAGGCGTGGTATTGACCGATACATCAGGCTTTGCATTGACCGCCTCCAACGCTGAAGCGACGGTCTTAAATCCGGTGCCAGATACTTTAGACGGAACAGCTTTGGCTGCCGTTTTTTCAGCCTGCGCGAAAGCACTTGAAGCACAAACGGACAAGCTCATCAGCAATGCAGCACGAGCGAATAGTGGGGTCATTCGTTGGGCCATTAGTAGCTCCTTAAAAATAACGGGGATAAGTATGAACAAGCTTTTACATCAAAAAAAGTGTGTCTATATTATCCAGCATCATAATACGAATGTTGACGGACACTCCAATTCCTAACTTGGAAAAATCTTAAACTAACTACGTAAAAAAATTAGCTCATTTAGTTTATGTGGGATAAATAAACTTAGATCACTCATCCACCTGGAGCAATACATCCGTATGATGGTGTCCAGAGATTGCAGAGAAGAGCGACCCACTAAGCTGGATCTGTGTGCCCAGTTTAGGACGTAATTTTTTATATTGCGACTGGTTCAGCACTAACTGAATTTCTTTGACTGAGGCAAATGCTGTTTGCTCGCTGCCGGGAGTAGTCACAGTACAAATCGCATGCGTCAACGTCAGATAAAACCCCGTCTCAGCGGTATCGCCATCTTTAATACTTTCAAAATTAGGTGCGCCGGGAAAGGTCGCACGATGTAGCTTACCAGCAAGTTTGACCTTCACTGGTTCATAAGACAGGCAATCCGTGGCAGCGAAAGCCGGTGTGTTCAGCAATACAGTTATAAAAAGAAATAGCTTTAAAAGTGTTCTCATTGAACAAAACTCCTCGATACATTAGACCAATTAAATAGTTTTCTCACACCCTACAAAAATCGCTTTCATAGGCAGTTGAGTAAACAGGTTTTTGCCATCTGCTCTGCCAGTCTAAATAGACGACCTGAATATAGCTATTTTAAATACAAAATTTTTACAGCGCAGCGATCCGGCATCGCTATACTCTGCAAGATATGATCAAAAGAAATGGTAGCGTCCACCTTGCCAAAACAATTCGATACAAGATCAGATAAGGTCAGAGTGCAGACTGTTAATCGAGCTAGCGCTCTTTTTGCGGTATGTGTCGTCTGGATGTCACTACAATCATCCAATGCTGAAAGCTGTGAGAAAACTGTCCGCTGGGATAACGACAAACCATATTCATCCTTGAACGCAGATGGCGTCCTGGTTGGCTATTATGTAGACACAGTAAAAACTGTACTACAAAGAATGGGATGCACAGCCAAGTTTGTTGAACTACCCTGGGCGCGTGCCTTGGCAGAACTGGAAGCAGGACGGCTAGATATTCTGCCGGGTGCTTTAAAGACCGAGCAACGCGATCGCTTTGCACTCTTTTCAAGAGTCATCAATCGATCTCCCAACGTCTTGTTTGTTGCGAAATCGTCTCTTAAAAAATACCCGTTAAAGAGCCTTGAAGACATCATGGCAACTGACTTTAAGCTTGGCACTCAGATTGACGTTTCTTACGGTAAGCAATTTGCTACGTTATCAAAAAATCCGGCGTTCTTAACCCACTTAAATCCGATTTATAGTCGTACCAATGGTTGGAAGATGTTACAACTCGGACGCATCAATGGACTGATCGCCGATGAAGCAACCGGACTGGTCGAACTACAACAGCTCAATTTAAGTAATGACATCATCAAAAGCGCTATCATCGTTTCTGATGATCCCGCCATGATCGCGTTTAGTAAAAAAACGATCGATACCGCATTTGTCAGCCGCTTCAATGCAGCGTTTGAGAGCATCATAAAGGATGGAGAATATGTGCGGATCAGAGACCGCTATATTCCTTGCAAAACATTGGTACAGACGCTTGGGTGTCAGTAATTTGAGGATTGAATCGTGTATTGCTATCTCTAATACTCTTTTACTGGCCGGGCTATTTAAACGCTAACGGTTGCTTGCTCAAAAACCGTTTGACTGCATCGCGGTGATAGCTGGTGGAACGCGCCAGACCTTGGCCTGTTGCTTCCATTTCTAACATCGTCGTCAAGTTACTTCCTAGTGATGCGTTCATCGCTCGTTTGGTCAGGCTAATAGCTGTTTGTGATCCCTGGGTAAAACTCAGTGCCATTTCATGCGCACGTGCGGCTAATTTTTCTTCTGGCTGAATCTCAAAAACGATGCCCATTTGTTGTGCTTCTTCCGCATTGATTTCTCTGGCAGAAAACGCCAGTTCTTTTGCTCTTTGTAGTCCGACGATACGTGGTAAAGTATAAAAAACGCCGCAATCAGGTATCAGACCTAAACGTAAAAAGGCGAGGCAAAATCGGGCTCTTGGAGTCGCTATAATAAAATCTGCTGCCAGTGCCAGACCAAAACCAGCGCCGTAGGCAGGGCCATCTACCGCCGCAATTACGGGACGATCTAATGTGATTAATTCTTCTAGCCAGAGGTGCAGTTCTGCCATCCGGTCGCGTCCATCTTCTGCCGAGCCACTAGCATCCATCGTGCGGATGTCACCGCCAGAGCAAAATGCGCCCCCTGCTCCGGTAATAATTAAGGACTTGATCTGACGATCATGACAAATATCGGATATGACATCAGCGATCTCGTTTCGCATTACCATATCAAGCGCATTTTTTTGTGCAGGCCGGTTCAAAGTCAGAGTTGCGATTCCGTTATCGACGGTATAAATGATGGCCTGAGTAGCACTAGTAGTACGCTGCATTTAAATCCCCTTTACTTTTCTATATTGACACCAAGCTCCAGCGATAAAACCTTATCCTAATTCAGCATGAATCTGATATTGATCGCGTAGTTCTCGCTTCAGTATTTTTCCAATCGGACTTCGCGGTAAGGCATCCACGATTTCGACTGCAGACAGACGCTGCATTTTCCCGAGCCTGGCATTTGTCCATGACAAAATATCGGATGCTGTGAGTACGCCACTATTTACAACCACAAACGCAATGGGCGTCTCTCCCCATTGATTTGACCGTACGCCTACCACTGCTAGATCGACCACACCTGTATGCTGAGACAAGATTGCCTCAATATCACTTGGATAAATATTGAATCCGCCAGAAATAATCATGTCTTTCTTGCGATCTATCAAGGTTAAGAAACCGTCTTCATCAAACCGGCCTACGTCACCGGTGCGGATAAAACGCGCCCCATTTGCGTCATACCATTCTGCCTCTGTCGTTTTCTCGGGTAATTTGTGATAACCGGACATCATACCCGGAGAGCGTCCGACAATTTCACCTTGTTGTCCTACGGGCAGTGTTTGACCTTGCTCATCAATAATACGAAACTCACTACCGGGGGCTGGCTGTCCTACCGTATGTAATTTTGCACGATGCTGATGCGCCAGTAACATACAAGTGCCACCGCCCTCTGTCATACCATATAACTCAGTCAAGCCGCCAGGCCAGCGATCTAGGACTTCTTTTTTCAGCGCAGCGGAAAACGGCGCGCTGGTTGAAAACTTAAACCGGTAAGACGATAAATCGTACTGATCAAAATCAGGATACGCCATCAAACGCTGATACTGCACTGGCACGAGCATAGTGTGCGTAACACGATGTTGTCGCGCCAAAGACAGATAAGTTTTTACGTCAAACTTTGCCATCAAAATAGTCGTTCCACCCATTGCGACTGTGGCAAAGAAACTGACTAGCGTGGTGTTGGAATAAAGTGGTGTCGATAGTAACGTGACTGCATCTATGCCATAGCCACTAAACTGGCCGCGCTGCACATGCGCCCACCGCATCGCATGAGGTTGAACGATGCCTTTAGGCTTACCTGTAGTGCCAGATGAGTAAATAATATTGAATACGGAATCTGGGCGAATGTCTGGAATTCTAAGGTCACTAACCTGACCAGTTAAAGGCGCGAGCCAGTTGTCCAAAGAATTATTTGTAGCAGAACCGAGAGAAATTACAGGTGTATCGACCTGATCAATTACGGATGCCATATTCGCGATCATATCCCTATCAAGAAAAACGATGCGAGCATCAGCATCAGTAATCATCGACAGTAAACCGTCTGCAGTGTTGGATGGCGCCAATGGCGCAACAGCAACGCCCGCGCGGATAGCACCCAAAAATACGATGACATACTCTAATGAAGTTGCAGCACAAATCGCAACCGCGTCGCCAGCACGTACATCGTCGCGCTGCAAAGATGTTACGACTAAGTCCATCATATGATCCAGCTCTTGATATGTCAGCGTTTGTCCATCCTGAACATATGCCAAATGCTGAGGTCGATGCGCTGCATGTAACTGAATCAGTTCTGAAATTGTCGCAAAATCTTTCTGCAATAGCGTAGCAACTGCACTTTGATACAGATCCATTAGAGGTCTCCCGTTTTTATTATCTGGACTAAAAAACTGTGTAGCTAAGATGGATTGATAAATTACAGTCACTACTACCCTACCAGCTTTTTCAAGGCAGCATTTTTTCAAACTCAGCATCGGTCAATCGACTAAATGTAAAACCCTCCGCCTGCAAAGTAGCGACGATCTTATCTAATTGTCTGATGGTATTAGGATGAATCTCATGCATCAGAATAATACCGCCATCATGGTTACGAACTGATGATAGTACATGCTCTAAAAAGTTTTCTCGGTTTTGCGGGAGAACGCCGCAACTCAGTGCCTCTTTTAAATCTACAACGCCTTTGTGATCAAAAGCCCAGTCACAGGAATCAACATGCCAGCCTACGATTTTATAATCCAGCGATTTGACCAGTTGGTTGGCATCGCACGTTGAATTGCCATAGGGGTAGCGAAAGAATTTTAGTGGCGTCGTTTTGGCGAATAAAGCGGTGCTCTTCTCTACCTCTGTAGTTTGCTCTGCGACAGAGATATCGTGAAAATTGGGATGACTCCATGAATGCACGCCGATCATTGCATGCGTCGATGCTTGCACCAGACTGACTAGATCAGGATGCGCCTGCGCTTTTTCTCCGATCATGAAGAAGCTGCCGGGCACATTGTATTTTTCCAACACAGAAAGTATGTATTTGGTTTGCTCTGGATCAGGGCCATCATCAAACGTCAGCACGACTGTTTTATGTGGAGGCGTAGCGGCGATCTCGGACTCATAACGGCACTGACGATGCAAGGTATCGCTATCGATCGACAGGTGCTCTATCAACTTTTTCAAGCGATGTTTGCGTATTGTTTTAGATTCCTCTGCGACAGAGTGCTCTTGGGCTGTCGGGACGCTTTCTTGTGCTTTCGCTAAAGAACAATTTAAAAAGATCAACGTCACGAAAATACAGAGAATGAAATTACGCATAAAGTTCTTTTATTGGGCGATTCGTGATGCAGGGCAAAACTGCGAGGCAAAAAAATTGGTCAATAAGAGCAACAGACTAGCTCCCGATTGACCATTTTGACTTTCTAAGAAGTATTCAATGTTGGCAGATGACGACCGGGCGCGAACTACACCTCAACATCTCAACATCAATGCGACTCAATTAAAGCGAGGTAAAACCACCTAATTGTGCCAGTTTATGTTCTTGACCATCATGCGTTACCGAAACCAGATCAATCTGGTAAGGCGCATTCAATTCATGACGCAAGCCAGCGCCTTTATTGACAGCGGCCAGATAATCGTCACCTGCTTCTACGGTTTTAGTCGGTTCATCTTTTTCATTTTTGCAGATTAAACGGTAATGCATTTGTAGATTCCCTATCGAGTTTGGTTTTAAAAATATTGGAGGCTAAACGCCTGCTCTAACCATAAGTGTAAACAAAAACCCGCCAATAGCGGGTTTTAAGAACAAGAAATAATATTTTGAAACAATTTATCCGCTATTTCAGTTTCTCATCAGCGCTGACTCATAAAATATACTCACTATAAGTATATTTTTATGTGCAATAATAATATGGGGAATACCTTATATTTATCCACATACTCCCCATTTTTTCACTCAAATAACAGTTTTAGCTGCCAGAATCCCCTGCTCAACCGTCCGATAACGCAAACGCATGCCCAGTTCTGCTTTGATACGCTGATTTAACATGCGACGCGACTCTGACATAAACGATAGCAACATCGGTGTCACCTGTTGCGCCACCTCAGAGCGTGGCAAGCGCGGCGGATGCGGCAAATCAAAAGCGTCTGCGACCAGATCAAAGTAATCAGCCATCTTCATATCGCTGTCGTCGACGGTGTGATAAACACGATTAGAACTTGCACGAAATAAGGCCAGCTTGATCAGCATCGCCAGATCGTCGGCATGGATATGGTTGGTGTACACATCATCCGATGCTTGCAGGGCTGGCGTGCCTTTTTTTAGGCGATCAAGCGGCAGGCGATCTGCTGCATAAATCCCTGGTACCCGCAAAATAGATAAGCTGGATTGGCTGCGCCTGGCCCACTGTCTTAAACACTGCTCTGCCGCTACACGACGACGGGCACGGGCGTTTTGTGGTGCGACTGAACGGGTTTCATCAAACTGTGCACCTTGACAATCGCCATACACGCCGGTCGTACTTACATAAACAAGGCGACTCTTGTCGGGTAAAATGGCGGTCAAATTTCGGGTTCGGATATCAGCTTCACCTTCTGAGCGCGGCGGTGCCAAATGGACAACCATCTGCGCCAGCCCTTTCAGACGTGCCAAGGTATGCGGCTGATCCAGGTTTGCGGTGATCGGAATGGCACCGGCGGCGCGTAATTCGGCCTGTCTTGCAGGCTGACTGGTCACAGCAAAAATACGGAAACGGTCACGCAATAAGGGCAAGAGACGCATACCAACATCGCCGCAGCCAAAAATCAGTAACCGCGGCTTGCCTAGTTGCTTGTGATTCACTGTCATAGATTCATTGCCATAGATTTATCGTTATAGATTCATTATTTAAAATTGCACGCCATGAAATGACCCGCTAAGTTCATCGCATCAAGTTCGCCACACAAAATTCGTTTTTTAATTCACTTTTTTGCTTCATTTTATTTGTCCGGAACTGTATGACTTTTCAAGTAACTGTAAATCCAAGCGGCAGCCAGTTCAGCTGCGATGAAGGCGAAACCATCCTGGCGGCAGCGCTGCGCGCCGGCGTTGGCTTACCCTATGGCTGTAAAAATGGCGCCTGCGGCTCCTGTAAAGGCAAAATCAGCAGCGGTAGTGTAACCCACGGCAACCATCAGCAAAGAGCCTTGTCGGATGCGGAAGAAACGGAAGGCATGTCGTTATTTTGCTGCGCCCGCCCTGATTCTGATGTCATTATCGAAGCACGGGTTATTGCCTCTAGCGGTGACTATCCGCTGAAAAAAATGCCAAGCCGCGTTGCGAAGCTAGAAAAATTATCCGACGATGTGATGTTAATTGCACTGCAATTGCCAGCCAATGAACGCCTGCAATATCGTGCTGGCCAATATATTGAATTTTTGCTGCGCGATGGCAAACGCCGCAGCTACAGCATGGCAAACGCGCCACATCTGGATGAGCAAATCACCTTGCATGTGCGTCATATGCCCGGCGGATTATTTACTGATCAGGTATTTGGCACCTTGAAAGAGCGCGACATTCTGCGCTTTGAAGGTCCGCAAGGCACTTTCTTCCTACGTGAGGATTCAGACAAGCCCATCGTGTTACTGGCTTCTGGCACCGGTTTCGCACCGATCAAAGCGCTGGTCGAACACATGATTTACAGCAAATCCACTCGTCCGGTGACGCTGTACTGGGGTGGCCGTCGTCCACAGGATTTGTACATGAACAGATTGTGCGAGGAATGGGCAAGCACCATCCCTAACTTCACTTATGTACCAGTGGTATCAGACGCCTTGCCAGAAGACAGCTGGACAGGCCGTACCGGCTTTGTGCATCAGGCAGTTATCGCAGATCACACGGACTTGTCTGGCTACCAGGTGTACGCCTGCGGTGCACCGATAGTGGTGGATTCTGCGAAACGCGATTTTGTACAGTTGTGTCAGTTGCCGGAAGATGAATTCTATGCGGATTCGTTCACGTCGGAAGCCGATTTGGCGAGCTGAGGAGAATGCGGAGAAATGTGCTGCCTCATAAGCTGATCTATAAGCTGATCTATAAGCTGATCTATAAGCTGAAAAATATTTTGACGCAGTGCGCAAAACGTCCTACTATCCGTTTTATGAAAAATTTTCCTAACATGTCTTCACCAAATATCGCGCGACGTCGATTCTCGCTCTGCGAGCCTGGGCAGATGTGTTAGTGAACGTGCGCGTCCGATAAAGCGCACCACCAACCAAAGCCACAGGCTCTTACCTGTGGCTTTTTTTTCGATTTATTTTTTTCGCTTTTTCCTTCTCTGTCTTATTTTTTATCTACTCGATCAACGCCCTGCCCTCTACCATCATCAGGAGTTTTAACATGGAATTCAGTCAGTACAACGTCAATGCCCTCATGTACATCACACCGCGCCCGGAGCTGGTTTTTACCGAAGGCAGCGGTATGTGGCTGACGGATCACAAGGGCAAACGTTATCTGGATTATCTGCAAGGCTGGGCGGTTAACTGTCTTGGTCATTCACCACAATGCATACAAGATGCGCTGGTCGCACAATCCAAAAAACTGTTGAATCCATCACCGGCTTTTTACAATGCGCCGATGATAGAACTGGCCACGCTGCTGACGGCAAGCTCATGCTTCGACCGCGTCTTCTTCGCCAACAGCGGCGCAGAAGCAAATGAAGGCGCGATCAAACTGGCGCGCAAATGGGGCAAAAATAATAAAAATGGCGCCTTCGAAATCATCACCTTTGATCATGGCTTCCACGGTCGCACTTTGGCCACGATGTCGGCCTCTGGCAAGCCGGGTTGGGACACCATGTTCGCACCACAAGTCACTGGCTTTCCAAAAGCCGATTTAAACGATATCGCCTCGGTAGAAAAACTCATCACCGACAAAACAGTCGCTGTGATGCTAGAGCCCGTGCAAGGCGAAGGCGGCGTCATCCCTGCCAGCCGCGAGTTTATGCAAGCGTTGCGTGCTTTAACCAAGCAGCACAATATTTTGCTGATCGTTGATGAAGTGCAATCAGGGATGGGGCGTACTGGAAAATTATTCGGCTATCAGTTATCGAATATTGAACCGGACATCATGACCTTGGGTAAAGGTATCGGCGGTGGCGTGCCATTAGCTGCTTTATTATGCCGCGAAGAAGTCGCTTGTTTTGTACCAGGTGATCAAGGCGGCACGTACAACGGCAATCCACTGATGACCGCTGTCGGCGTTGCAGTCATCAAAGAATTATTAGCGCCAGGCTTTATGGAATCGGTCAATGAAAAAGCGGCTTATCTTAGTACAGCGTTGCTCAAATTATCAGAACAGTTTGGCATGCAAGGCGAACGAGGTGAAGGCTTGTTGCGCGCGCTAAAATTGGGTTCTGATATCGGACCAAAAATCGTCGAAATCGCACGCAATATGGAGCCCGTCGGCTTACTGCTAAACTCGCCGCGCCCGGATTTACTACGTTTTATGCCTGCGCTCAATGTCAGCATTGCAGAGTTGGATCAGATGATCGCCATGCTGACCGAAGTGCTGGTTCAGTTGAAAAAATAAGCCGTAAAAAAGATATCCGTAGCGAGTAAAAAAAGAGACTACCAAGGGTTTGATCGGGAGCGTTGAGGGGATAAATTAAGCTAAATTGAACTAGATTTTAGCGATCATTCCCCCTCAATGCTTTTTGTATTTTTACCTGCGAATAAAAATATACTCACCATTAGTATATTTTAATTGTTCATATACTCTCTGGACAATTAAGCATTTTTTTAAAATAAATTGGGGAGTATATTGATATTTAGCTAAATCTAGCTGAATAACTATGATCAACGGAGGCAACGTTGATCCCCCCAAAAAAATTAGAATCATCATAGAAAGCGGACCATGTATCTGCCAACCCACTTCCAGCAAAACGATCCGGCTTTGTTACTAGAAGTCATGCGCCTCTATAACTTTGTCAGTCTGGTCTGCAATGTAGATGGCGTACCGTTTGCCAGCCATGTGCCTGTGCTGGCGGAAGAACATCAGGGACAAATCGTCATCGACGGTCATCTTGCGCTACCAAATCCACAATGGAAAGCCATCGAAGCTGGTACGGCTATGCTAGCGATTTTTCATGGTCCGCACACCTACGTTTCCCCTTCTTTATACCAACCCGGCAATCGGGTACCGACTTGGGATTACATCGCGGTACATGCCACTGGCACTGCGCAGACAATGCATGATACTGATAGCAAATTAGCGGTACTTGGCAAATTAATTCAGCATCACGAACCAGACTTCCAAACTCGCTTTGATGATATGCCTACGGCCGCAAGAGACGGCCTGTTAAAAGGCATCGTCGCATTCCGTATCAAGGTAGAAAAGCTGGAAGGAAAATTTAAACTCGGTCAACACAGAATCAAAGACGAAATCAAAGATGCGAAGCAATCCTTATATCAAACCGGCGACGATAATCAGCAAGATATCGCTGCCTGGATGCAGCGTTTGGGGTATTGGGACCGGGACTGATTTTTTCTCTCGCTAGAAAAATTCTCCTTGGATTCTTTACGCTTTGATGGAGTTTTTTTGCAGCTTATTGGTCTGTGTTTTTGTAAATCTAATTTAAGTAAATTCCTCTAATTATTTCCAAAAAATGTAACGAACTGGCAATCTTGACTACGTATAATGTTTTTCTTTTAGTTAATCGAAAGTCATTATGCAAGAAGTCATCAAGCTGCATTTTTGGAAAATCCTGTTTGCCATCATCGCCCTGACCTGCGGCATGACGAGCACCGCGGCACCAGCAGAAACCAAGACGATTCCGATCGAGAATTTCTTTAAAAATTCTCAGTTTAGCTATGCCCAGCTTGCCCCAGATGGCAAATCGATTGCCATGCTAATGACCAATAAGGAAGACAGGATCGTCTTAGGTGTATTAGAAATCGGTCAGCTACAACCTAGGATCATTGCCGCTTATGACATCAGGGATATCACTAATTTTCATTGGGTAAATAGTGAACGTCTGGTGTACAGCTTAAAGAATACTAAATTAGCTCAGGGTGAAACGTTTTACGGACCTGGTCTATATGCGGTAAATAAAGACGGGACCAAGCGCCTGCATCTGGTCAGCCATACCGAGTCAACTATACGAGTTAAAAAGGCAGATGAACTGCTGCCATGGAATACTTTTTTTCTCGATACGGCTCATAGCAGTAACTCCGCCGATATCTTTGTGATCCAAGGTAATGATATCTATTCTAGTAAAAATGACAGCTATGACTTGTACCGTTTAAATACGGTGACAGGCAATACTGTTTTAATTCCGCGTCCAGAAAAAACCGGAAAAGTAAGTCAATGGCTGATCGATAAAACAGGTGTGCCACGGATTGCCAAAATGATTGATGGGCCAACTGTCCACCTGTTTTACAAAGATGCAAAAACAGAAGAATGGCGTAAATTACTGTCCTATTCATGGGCGACTTCAGCAGGCGTATCGCCACTATTTTTTAGCCCTGACGGCGATCTGTATGTAAAAGCGAATCTAGGCAAAGACACGGCGTCGGTATATCGTTTTGATTTACAGAAAAATCAAGTCGACCCAGAGCCGGTTGTTTCACTTAAGGGCTATGATTTTAACGGTAGCTTTGTGTACAGCGCAAACCAAAAGAAAATCCTGGGAATGCACTACGAGATGAGTATGGCAGGTAGCGTCTGGTTTGATGATGTAATGGTTCAACATCAAAAGAAAATAGATGAATTACTGCCATACACCATCAATCAAATGTCAGTTGCTACGGATGGCACATCGAATACCGTTTTGGTTCATTCATTCTCAGACATCAATCCTGGCATCTGGCAATTATATGATTTTGATACGGATAAATTTACCCGTCTTGGTTACGCCCAGCCAGGCATCAATCCAGATCAGATGTCACCTAAAGAGATGGTGCATTACAAGGCCAGAGATGGCATGGATATTCCGGCATCGCTAACATTGCCTGTCAATAGATCAGGTAAAAATTTACCCTTGATTATGCTAGTGCATGGTGGTCCCTATGTGCGTGGCAACCATTGGGATTGGAGTGCTGATGCGCAGTTTTTAGCCTCGCGTGGCTATGCTGTTTTAGAACCGGATTATCGCGGTAGCACTGGTTATGGATATAAGCACTTCAATGCCGGTATGAAGCAATGGGGCTTAGCAATGCAGGACGATATTGCCGATGGCGCTAAATGGGCAATTGCACAGGGTTATACGGACCCTCAGAGAATTTGTATTGCAGGTGCCAGCTACGGCGGCTATGCAACATTGATGGGATTGATCAAAGATCCCGACTTATATCGTTGTGGTGTGGACTGGGTTGGCGTTACCGATATCAACCTGTTATATGACAGCCATTGGAGCGATGCATCTGACGAGTGGAAATTTTATGGCATGCCGGTTTTGGTTGGCGATCAAATAAAAGATGCTGAGCAGCTGAAAGCAACCTCACCTTTAGAAAACGCAGCCAGTATCAAGCAGCCATTGTTGCTGGCTTACGGCGGCGCTGATCGTCGTGTGCCAATTGCACATGGTACCAAGTTTTATAACGCCGTCAAAAAAACCAACCCGAATGTGGAGTGGGTAGAATATTCAGAAGAAGGTCACGGTTTTTATTTACTCAAAAACAAAGTCGATTTCTGGACTAGAGTAGAAAAATTCCTGGATCAGAATATCGGAAAAAAATAAGCAAAACCGCATGGTCGGGTGGCCAAGATACGCAAGTTGTGCCCGACCAAATTATCCGATCCGCACTCAAGGTGTCAATACAAAATGCATCACCGAGCTGGCTGGCAAACGGTAGCTGAATTTATTTGAAGCGATATTGCTCACGCCAGTCCGGGCGGTGATTGCGGTGCTGGTGCCACTGACACCCCACACTTGTGCTGTCTTGAAACTCGTCGGATTAGTAATCTGAAAACTGCTACTCAAGCTCGTCACCAAACGATTGATGGCGATAATATGCAAGGTATTTGGATCTGCTGCGCTGACTGCTGCATATACTGCGCCATTGGCGTTATTGCTAGAAATCGCCTGTACTGAGATTTCTGGGAAAACCGATTTATTGCCGTCGTAATTACGGAAAATTTTAAATCCCGATGCAATAAATCCTTCCGCATCACCAAAATAAGTCGCCAGATATAAGCCTTGTTTACCAAATATCCCAAGTGCATCTGCTTGTGCAATCGCGCCGCTGATATCGTCCCGTCCACCAAAATCATATTCGGTAATCGCTAATTTAGTATCAGGATAAAAATCAGCAATTGCTTGTTTAAGTTTGGGTACGATTTGCAAACCGCGTCCGTCGGTAAAACCATTACCGGTTTGGGTAATCCAGGTTGGCTCTACATAATTAGCATCCCACAAACTACGCGCTGCTTGTACCCGGTCTATCGGGGTATACGAGGCTTGTGGGTAGTAGTGAAAAGAGAATACATCCAGCAAGCGTTGATTAGCTGTCTGCGATGCCTGCTTCATGCTGGACAGGTAGGCATTTGCTAAAGTCATGCCGTTATAACGGTAACGATCGCCCGTATTGTTGGTCGCAAACGGCTCTACGTTGTAGTTGGCCCAATCGGCTGGCTGATGTGATTGCACCCCGTCCCACACTGCCCATAAGCTGAATAATCCTAAATAACCACTAAGCGCCGGGCCATAGGTTTGTGCTGTTGCATCCATACGTTTAACCGTCGTGGCAAGTGCAATGTTTCGTTGAAAAACATCGCCTACCGTCGTCAAATTAGGATACAGATTGTAGTGCGTACCGCTACCATTATTGACGTCGGCCCAGTGGTGCCAGAGGTCTGGCTCATTATCCAACTCATAGCCTTTGATACCGCGACTATTCGCCGCATTGCCGTATTGCTGGATTAAAAAATTCAATTCTTCGTCGATATACACCACGTTATCTGCAAGACTGGGCGATGTAGATAAAGCGTCGACCGTTGTCGGTTTGTCGTTGACGATATCCAACCAGCGCGCGGTATCGATATTTGAAGGTCCTGCTGCACTTTGCCACAGATCAGATCCCTTGCAAGTCGCAGGTGGATACAAATTGATGATGTCTTTCGGCAGTTTGCCAGCGGCAGGTAACTGCAAAAGTGAATAGGTATTTAATGTCAGCGATTGATCATGGAAGTTAATCAGCCCTGCACCCGGGGTGTAATAGGCTAAGCCTGATGTTTGCGAAGGATCACCTGCTCCGGTCGCTGCACTTACAGCTGCATTGGATGAGTTGCACCAGTCGTCGCCAGAATTAGTGACGCCGTTTTCCCAGTTAAAGCTGGTCATCGAATTACCACCTAAGCGACGTGATGCTAAATTCAAACTTTGTAATGCTGCCAGCCCGCCTTGATTATTCCAGCCTGTTCGATTGGTACCGTCAGCATAAGCGTTATAGCCATAAATCAGCGGACTGATCGACTTTTTCTCTAAGCTGGTATTGATTTTAAAAGTGGCACTTTGTGCGTATAACAAAGGCATTTGCAAAGTCACACTGATGAGTATCAGAGCTTTGATGGCGTTATGTAATCGCATGGCATCCTCATTTCTATCTGACATCCGGGATCAGATTTCCATCACGATGCAAGGCCTTATGCGCTGCAATTAGTTGCCGTATGGAATTTAATTGAAATGATTATGCGCCTGTTTTTTTGAAAAAAACTTGCCGTACGCCAATTATTTACACGTATTTATGAAATTTATTGGCTATTTAGATAAGAAATGATTGGATAGAAAAGAAAATATTACAAATAATGCTGTCTTTATAATCATTTAATTTCTTTTTATACAAAATAAATCTGTTTATCAGTTTTGATGATGAATTATTTTGATATGTGAGACCAAGTGAAGGCCGACAGAAGCTAAGAGCTTACTGATAACGGCTGCAAAGACAGCGTGCTGAACTAAAGACACAGCATGAGTCGCTGGCGAGAATATGTAATATCAATGCATAAAACTCGCTTGAACAACTTCTGAAAAATACATTTTTCACTATCACGAATAAAAAAATGGACGACAAAAAAGTCATCCATTTTCCCTAAATTTTTTTCTATATTCGTCAGTCTTACCAGTTCAAACAAGACTACAAATCTTCATCCGCCGGCGTATCCAAAGCGGCATTTAAACGCACCGGCCACATCTCAGAAAGACGTTGTGTGTCGTCAATCAGCTCCTGAGTTGATCCTTCACTGACCAGATCACGACTGTCCATTTCTTTTTTCCCAAAATCAATACTGGCTAGCAGCATTAACTTATATCCCTCTAGTGTATTTTGAGAAACCCCTTCACCATTTAGATATTTCAGACCTAGATTAAATCGCGCGCTTGCTAATCCTTGTTCTGCGGCTTTGCCATACCAGTACACAGCACGCTTATCGTCATGCGAGACACCGGTTCCATTCGCGTACATCATCCCCAGACGATACTGTGCGTGCGGGTTGCCTTGATAAGCAGCTTTTTTGTAGGATTCCAGCGCTTTATTGAAATCTTGTTTGACACCATCATCAGTGTCATCATTTTCAGAATACAAAATGCCGAGATTAAGATAAGCCGCGGTATAACCTTGCGCCGCAGCTTTTTGATACCAGTACGCGGCAGTTTGTTGATTTTGCGGCAGGCCAAGAGCGTTGCTATACATCAAACCCAGATTGGTCTGTGCACCAGCATGGCCGCGGGCAGCCGCTTGCGCAAACCAGTAAGAAGCTTGCTGATAATTTTGCTCAACGCCTTTACCTTGGAAATAAATAATGCCGAGCTTGGTTTGAGCACGCGGATCACCTTTCTGGGCAGATTGCGACAAGGCGCCGATATCTATGATCTCATCTCCTGAGAACCCATTTTGCAACTTGTCCGTAGCATCATCACCAACGGCTGTGGTGAATGACACCAAGCCCATGAGAAATAAGAGTCCTTTTTTAATTCGCGTCATCTTCGCTTCCCATCAAGTCCAAACTGATCGTACGGGCATCCTTGTGGATGAATTACTTGTACAAATCATGCGCTAAAAGATACTCGGAAGATGTTTCCTAACTATATTAAAAAGTAACGAAATGTAATGACAAGATGGGAAGGAATTAAGTGGCTGAAGAAGTGACTGAAGCGCAGAAAGAAGCGAGGGAAGATGGTAATCAGCGGGGGCTAAGCAGCTTTTAAATATAGAGGAAGTCTCGATAAAAAAGTAGATACTCCCCTCAAAATTAAAAATAACTTCTATGTACTTCAAATTATTATTGGACTATTAAAAATTACTACCGACCAGTATCTACTTTGATATTGAAACAATAAGCTCACTTTTAAGATGCAATCCGATCCGTGCTGACGATTGCTCAGCGGGCATAGTCAGATGATTCATCCATTGAGGATTAATCCAGCGAACAATCACTATTTCAATTTTTATCGGCCGCGACACGCACTGTATTACGCCCTGCCTGTTTAGCCTCATACAACATTGCATCAGCACGCTGAAACCAAGATGCTCCTGTCTCTGAGGGCGTAATTTTTGCGACGCCAATCGAGACTGTAATCGAGAAATTCTCGATCAACGGCGTGACCTCGACCAACGCCCTCAACTCTTCCGCCAATCTGGTTGCAGCCGTCAAATTAGCGCCGACAGCAATCACTACAAACTCTTCACCACCATATCTAAATACTGAATCGGTATTCCTGATTCTAGTGGCAATCAGATTGCATAACTTGACCAATACCTGATCACCGACGATATGACCAAACTGGTCATTTACCTTTTTAAAATGATCCAGATCAAACAACAGTAAACAAGATTCTGGATAGGTCTTCTGGGGATCTGACAGCTTAGCTAAACACCGATCCAGCGAACGACGATTGCCGACGCCAGTCAAAAAATCATGTTCGGCCTGCTGATTTAATTCTTTATGCTGAAGATTAGTACGATAAGAGAAAATCGTAGAAAACAAATTGATGAGAATAATAGTGATGGCAATACTGGATAAATTAAGCAACTCCATTTGTCCATACAAAGCAAACAGCATTGCAATCAGAGATACCGTATTGATCAGCAATGCCTCGTGCGCTTTCAGCATAAAGTAAGCAGCGATCATGGTCGGATAGACCCAATACACTAACGGCGCACCTTTTATAAAAATGACCGCGAGCATACCTGACGAGTAAAAAATCGTGACAAGAATACTAGCCCAGCGTACTCGACCGGTATTCAATACATACAGAAAAACGCACACCATACCAGCCACAATCGCCAGATCTACGGCGGCGAGCACCCAATTATGCTGCAACAGACGGACTATCCCGAACGGGAAAATACTGGGGATGCTAAGAGCACACAACATCAAAAGAATAATTTCTTCTTTTGATCTATTACGTCGTCGTTTGGGCGTATCTAATCCCAAAGGAAGTTGTTCACGTTGTCCTGACATCATCGCTCACTATTAAATAAAAGCGTTTTGCACAAAACCAACCCTGGCAGCGAACTACGATTAATTATCGGCTACTGAATACAGGTCACTTAGTACAGATCACTGCGTCAATATAGTATGAACTGATTATGAATGGATTTTGCAATAGATGCACGATACATACAGCATAGCGCCTGATAACAATGACTTACATTTAAAGGAATCTTGAATTCCACGCGATTCTCTATCATTGTTATGATACGGTAACAATATTCAGCAAGACCGTTACAAACAAGTATTTTTGAATCAGGTTCAAAATACCGCTCTTCTAGGAAGCTTATCTTTATGTCAGTCAGCAAAAGGATGCGTAGCTTCTTTTTATTTTCGTTATTGATGCTATCGACCGGGATTGCGGCGTCGGCGATTTTGTCCAGCGCGTCTAATGTGCAAAATATACCGTTGTTGATTGCTGAAACTCGGGATGAAAACGGTGAGATTGCGTCGATTCGCCCAGAGAATCAAAAAATCCTTGACTATTTTGAGCGTACTTTAGGCATCCACTTTGACATAAAACGCTATCCGCTCTCTCGCCTGGTAGAGAATGTCAAAGCGGGCGAAGGATTGGAGTTTGGCCTGTCCAAAACTTCGGAGCGACTGAGCGAAATGCGTTACTCCATTCCCATCTTCTCCGACTTTATTTGGGTCATTGTGCGCAGTGATTCGGCACTCAAATTCAATTCTGTCGAAGACCTCAAAGGTAAGTCTGTCGGCATCGTCAGAGGAATACGGTTTGGTGACGAGATCGATAGCAAAAGAAATCGCTTGTTCAAAGTAGAAGAAGATCAGCCGCAAACCAGTTCCAGATTAAAAAAATTATTATCCGGCCGTATGGATGTGATGCTATTTAATTCCAGAACTGCCAATCCCAAAGAATTGGAAACTGAACTGAACAACTACCTCCGGGATAAAAATATCCGTATGGCGGAGCAGACGAAATTCAGCATCAAAGTATTAAGCAAACCCTTCTTGATTGATGACATCCACTTCACCAATGGATTGCAAAATGATGGCGATATCATTAACAGGATCAATGCAGCAATTCTCAAGGGACGTAAATCAGGCGAACTACCTGCGCTGTGGAAGCCAGAACATGAGGCTAAGTGATTTAGCTTAGGCTAGTCATCAAAACACTATGAGTTAAAGCCTCAGAAAACTCCTTTCTGGCTCAAAACCAATATACTCCCCATTATTTTTACTAAAAATAGCCTATTGTCCAAACATTATATGGACGATTAAAACATACTGATGGTGAGTATATTCTGTAGCAAGAATAAATCTGATTAAATCCTGCCCGATATCAACACCCAAATAGCAAGTTTAAGCACGAAAAAAAGCTCTTGGTACTGACGTGCACCAAGAGCTTTTTTGGACCAATGCAACTATTAGGACTTACGCAAAATTGTCCCGGCAAGGCGTAGCGACGAAGATAGTACTGTAGTACAGCTAGGAGCTACAACGCAGCCGGGGCGATTTTGCGTAAGTCCTACTGATAACAACTAATTACTTTTTGCGCATCGGCGGCAAATCAGTACAGACGCCTTTGTAGACTTCGGCAGCCATCCCGATAGACTCACCCAAGGTCGGATGCGGATGTATCGTTTTGCCAATATCAACTGCATCTGCGCCCATCTCAATTGCCAATGCGATTTCACCGATCATATCGCCTGCATGCGTGCCAACAATACCGCCACCTACAATGCGTTTGGTTTCTGCATCAAATAACAATTTGGTAAAACCTTCATCACGTCCATTGGCGACTGCGCGGCCAGAGGCTGCCCAAGGGAAATGGCCTTTTTCAAGCTTAATGCCTTTAGCTTTGGCTTCGTCTTCTGTAATGCCGACCCAGGCGATTTCTGGATCGGTGTAGGCAACGGAAGGAATCACGCTCGCATCAAAATAGGCTTTCTCACCAGAGGCGGCTTCTGCTGCAACATGCGCTTCATGTACCGCTTTGTGCGCCAACATAGGCTGACCGACCAGATCGCCAATCGCAAAAATATGCGGCACGTTGGTGCGCATTTGCTTATCCACGTTGATAAAGCCGCGGTCGGTGACGCTAACACCTGCTTTATCGGCAGCGATTTTTTTACCGTTAGGACTGCGGCCAACTGCCACCAACACCAGATCGTAAATTTGTGACGCTGGTGCAGCCACGCCGGCCTCAGCTGCTTCAAAGCTGACTTTAATGCCTTCTGGCAGCGCTTCAACCGCAACGGTTTTAGTTTTCAACATGATATTGTCGAAACGTTTTTCGTTGAACTTTTGCCAGACCTTTACCATGTCGCGGTCTGCACCTTGCATCAGACCGTCCATCATTTCAACGACATCGATACGTGCGCCTAATGTGGAATACACGGTTGCCATTTCTAAACCGATGATACCGCCGCCAATTACCAACATACGTTTAGGCACCTGACGCAATTCCAAAGCGCCGGTGCTATCAACGATACGAGGATCAGCCGGAACAAAGGGTAAGTTCACCACCGACGAACCAGCTGCAATGATGGCTTGTTTGAACTGAACAGTTTTCTTCGATCCATCAGCGGCAGTGACTTCAATATGATTCGGGCTGACGAATTGACCTGTACCTTGTACTACATTGACTTTGCGGGCTTTAGCCATGCCAGACAAACCTGTCGTCATTTTTTTGATGACGCTTTCTTTGTAGCCACGCAATTTATCAATGTCGATCACAGGTTTGGCAAAAGTCACGCCATGCACTGCCATCGAGGCGGTCTCATCAATCACAGCGGCGACGTGCAGCAAGGCTTTGGACGGAATACAACCGACATTCAGGCAAACACCGCCAAGGGCTGCATAGCGTTCTACCAGCACTGTATTCATCCCAAGATCAGCAGAACGGAAAGCGGCTGAATAACCACCGGGACCTGCACCTAAAACCATCATGTCGCATTCCACATCTACTTTACCGGTGTAGCTGGATGCGATTGGTGCGGGGACGGCGGAGACGACAGGAGCGGCGGCGGACGCCACCTGTACAGCAGCTGGTGCCGATACTGATGCTGGCGCGGCCGCAGATGCACTTGCGCTAGACACTTGGCCTGCGGCTTCTACCAGTAATAACAAAGCACCTTCGGCAACTTTGTCACCGACTTTGATTTTAATTTCTTTGACCACGCCAGCGTGGCTGGATGGAATTTCCATACTGGCTTTGTCCGACTCTACCGTGATCAGTGATTGATCAACTTTGATGCTGTCACCAACGTTGACCATCAATTCGATGACTTCTACTTCTTTAAAATCACCAATGTCTGGGACTTTAACTTCTACGATGCTGGACGCCGTTGGTGCTGACGGTGCTGTTGGTGTTACTGGAGCGCTAACAGCGGCTGCAGGGGCAGCTGGAGTGGCAGGAGCGGCTTGGGTTGCAGGTGCTGCGACTTCTGCTGCACCTGCTGCCTCCAACACCAGCAGCACACTTCCTTCCGCTACTTTGTCGCCCACTTTGATTTTTAATTCCTTGATGACACCAGCGTGCGTGGAGGGAATCTCCATACTCGCTTTGTCCGATTCGACCGTAATTAGGGATTGATCGACCTTAATCGTATCGCCCACTTTAACCAGTAATTCGATAATTTCTACTTCTTTAAAATCACCGATATCGGGTACTTTGACCTCAATTGTGCTCATGTATTTTCTCCGCTCACAGCAAGGTTTTACGCAGATCAGCCAAAACATCAGCTAAATACGCGGTGAACTTGGCAGCCATTGCGCCATCAATGACGCGATGATCGTAGGACAGGGATAAAGGCAACATCAAGCGTGGAATAAATTGCTTGCCGTCCCACACTGGTTTAATCGTCGATTTAGACAATCCCAAAATAGCCACTTCCGGTGCGTTGATGATAGGTGTAAATGCCGTACCACCAATCCCGCCCAAAGACGAAATCGTAAAAGTAGCACCTTGCATATCAGCAGGCTTCAGCTTGCCGTCACGCGCTTGTGCAGACAACTCACCCATCTCTACAGCGATTTGCGACAAAGTTTTTTGGTCTGCATTTTTAATCACAGGAACAACTAATCCGTTTGGCGTATCTGCGGCAAAACCGATGTTGTAATACTGTTTGAGTATCAGATTTTCACCCTTTGCATCCAAGGAAGCGTTGAAGGCTTTAAATTTCTTCAAAGCGGCGACACTGGCTTTGATGACAAAGGCCAGCATCGTCAACTTAACGCCAGACTTAACCAAGGCTTCGTTAGACGATTTGCGGAAATCTTCCAGGTCAGTAATGTCAGCTTCATCAAACTGCGTTACGTGCGGGATCATCACCCAGTTGCGATGCAAATTAGGGCCACTAAGTTTTTTGATGCGAGACAAGGGCAACAATTCGGTGCTACCAAATTTGCTGAAATCCAATGACGGCCAAGGCAACAAATCAAGACCGACACCACTGCCATTTTTTGCCGGAGCAGAAACAGCCGATACTGCTGTACTAGCAGCCATAATGCCTTTGACGAAGTTTTGCACGTCCAATTGCGAGATGCGACCCTTAGGGCCGCTACCTTGCACGCGCAAGAGATCAACGCCAAGTTCGCGCGCAAATTTTCGGATTGACGGTGATGCATGTGGTTTGCTGCCATCGGCATTGCTGACAGGAGTTGATGTTGTCGCTGTGCTAGCTGGTACCTCAACTACAGCGGCGGCAACTGCTGCTGGCGCTGGCGGGGGTGTTGATGCAACTGGAGCTACCGGTGCGGTTGCTGCTACTGGCGCAGCTGCCGGAGCAGTTACCGGAGCAAGATCACCAGACGCTTCAACCACAACGAGCAAAGAACCCTCTGCGACTTTGTCGCCGACTTTCACTTTAATTTCTGTCACTACGCCAGCGTGACTGGAGGGAATCTCCATACTAGCTTTGTCTGATTCGACTGTAATTAATGATTGATCAATCTTAATCGTGTCGCCAACCTTGACCATCAATTCAATCACTTCTACTTCTTTGAAATCGCCGATGTCCGGCACTTTGACTTCAATCGCACTCATAGTTTTCGCTCCGCGTAAATTATTTGAAAGAGGCGCATCATTTGCTGAGTGCGCCCTTCTTTGCTCATGCTTGCTTAGGTAAGTAAATTAACCCAGATAACTTACACAGTGACCGGATTAGGTTTGTCTGCGTTGATGCCGTACTTTTCAATAGCCTGGGCAACAACAGAGGCAGACAACACGCCTTCATCGGCCAAAGTTTTGAGTGCAGCGATCACCACGAAATAGCGATTAACCTCAAAGAATTCACGCAATTTTGCACGACTGTCAGAACGACCAAACCCATCCGTACCCAAGACTTTGTAGCTGCGACCTTTTGGAATGAACGCACGCACTTGTTCTGCAAAGGTACGCATGTAATCAGTAGAAACGATTACCGGACCTGTCGTATCTTTTAAGCATTGAGTAATGTGGGCTACACGTGGCTCTGCGGTTGGGTGCAACATATTCCAACGTTCTACATCCTGACCATCACGGGCTAATAAAGTAAAGCTTGGTGCAGACCAGACATCAGCCGCGATACCAAAATCATTTTGCAACAATTCTGCTGCAGCAATCACTTCACGCAAGATTGTGCCGGAGCCCATCAGTTGCACACGGTGCTTGGTCACGCTCTCGGATTTTTGCAACAGGTACAAACCTTTAATGATGCCTTCCTCTTGTCCCTCTTTCAGTCCCGGATGGCTGTAGTTCTCATTCATCAGAGTCAGGTAGTAAAACACGTCTTCCTGATTAGTGACCATACGGCGCAGACCATCATGCATGATGACGGCGACTTCATGTGCGAACGTCGGGTCGTAAGGTACGCAGTTAGGTATTGTCGAAGCTAGTACATGGCTGTGGCCGTCTTCATGCTGCAAACCTTCCCCGTTCAGAGTAGTACGGCCCGCTGTACCACCTAACAAGAAGCCGCGAGCGCGCATATCACCAGCTGCCCAGGCCAGATCGCCAATCCGTTGCAGACCAAACATCGAGTAGTAGGTATAAAACGGAATCATCACGCGGTTGTTGGTCGAATATGAGGTCGCAGCGGCGATCCATGAACTCATACCACCCGCTTCATTAATCCCTTCTTGCAAAATCTGACCAGCTTTATCTTCGCGGTAATACATCACCTGATCTTTATCGACTGGCTCATACAATTGACCAACCTGACTGAAGATACCGATCTGACGGAACAAGCCTTCCATACCAAACGTACGGGACTCATCAACCATAATAGGTACAACACGCGGACCTAAACTGGCATCGCGTAACAAGGCAGTCAAAATACGTACATAAGCAGCAGTAGTAGAAATCTCACGGCCTTCGGCAGTCGGTTCCAGCATCGCTTTAAATGCCGACAACTCAGGGACAATCAATTCTTCATCGGCTTTTTGACGACGTTGTGGCAAATAGCCGCCGAGCGCTTTACGACGGGCTTGCAGGTATTGCATTTCTGGCGTGTCGTCGGCAGGTTTGTAAAAAGGAATACCAGGCAAATCTGCATCAGCGATTGGGAGTTGGAAACGGTCGCGCATTGCTTTAATCGCTTCGTCATCCAGCTTTTTCGTGTTATGCGCGGTGTTACGCGCCTCACCTGATTTACCAAAGCCAAAGCCTTTAATACTCTTTGCCAAGATCACAGTCGGCTGACCTTTGTTATCTTGTGCGACTTTAAATGCGGCATAAATTTTGTGGGGATCATGTCCACCACGAGTCAGACGCCAGATGTCGTCATCTGACATTTTGCTGACCATTTCCAACAATTTTGGATGCTTGCCAAAGAAGTTAGCGCGGACATATGCACCATCTTTGGCTTTGTAATTTTGGTATTCGCCATCGACGGTTTCCATCATGACTTTTTGTAAGATGCCGTCTTTATCTTTAGCGAGCAACTCATCCCAGCCGCTGCCCCAAATCACTTTAACCACATTCCAGCCTGCGCCACGGAAATCTGATTCCAGCTCTTGAATAATCTTGCCGTTACCACGCACCGGGCCATCCAGACGTTGTAAATTACAGTTGACGACGATGACCAGATTGTCCAATTGCTCGCGGCCTGCCATACCAATCGCACCCATGGATTCTGGTTCGTCCATCTCACCATCGCCACAAAACGCCCAGACTTTACGCTTCTCGGTGTCAGCGATACCACGTGCATGCAGATACTTCAGGAAACGTGCCTGATAAATCGCCATCAAGGGACCAAGACCCATCGATACCGTCGGGAATTGCCAAAAATCTGGCATCAGTTTTGGATGCGGATAAGACGACAAACCTTTACCATCCACTTCGCGACGGAAATGGATCAGTTGATCTTCGGTTAAACGGCCTTCTAAAAAAGCACGGGCATAGATACCCGGCGATGAATGACCCTGAATGTACAGCAAATCGCCACCGTGATCTTCGGTTGGCGCGTGCCAAAAATGGTTGAAGCCAATACCCAACATATTCGCCAGTGAGGCAAAACTGGATAGATGACCACCCAGATCACCATCTACGCGATTGGCCTTGACGACCATCGCCATGGCGTTCCAACGCATCATAGAACGCAGACGCTCTTCAATTTCCAGATTGCCCGGGCAATGCTCACCAAGGTGCGCCGGGATCGTGTTGACATAAGCAGTGTTGCTGGAAAACGGAATATGCGCGCCACGGCGACGCGCCAGATCGACCATGCGCTCCATCAGATAATGCGCTCGCTCTGGCCCTTCTTTATCGATCACAGACTCCAGTGCATCAAGCCACTCAGAGGTTTCCATAACATCGGGATCATTGACGGCTTGCGCCAAAACTTGGTCGATCTGGGGTGAAGAAGTTGACATCTGCTGGGTCTCCTGATAGTGCGCTTTCGAAGCGAAGCGCGGTGGCGTATCGACAAATTAGTGCTTGTTTTTAAATCATAATAATTCTTTGCGAAGGTATTTTAACAGCAGTTTTTAATTTTTCAAATAGCGATATTTGATTTCATAATGTGATATTTTGGTTGCGGTGCAATATAATCCTTCTATGAAACTTCTGAATCTGAATTTTCTATGCACTCCGCAAGAAAAATGGAATTTTCGCCAAAAGACCGAGGCGTAACAAACCCAGATTTCCCATCAGACCGCTACCACTCCGTAGTTTGAAGCCGCCACCCAGATGGCATGCGGCGTTTAGGACATCATCATCGCCATATGTGTGCCAACGCTACAGCAACAATTGCACCTCTGCCGAGCCGCCTGGCGGCGGCGTCGCGTCTAGCCAACTCGCCAAAGGCACATTGGTCGCTATTCCAATAGAAAATCTGGATCAAATAGCGGTAAATACCGATTAAGAATAATTTGTCACGATCAGCTATTGAGTTTGCTTATGCGGCTGAAAAAGACAGACCACGACGAGCACTCATCCACTAGAAGAAATAATTTTGCTTACGGAGTGTGGTGGCTGATTAGCCGATTTTGAAATTTACCGAGACTTTGCGTCTGGAGGGAGCAGTATTACTGCTTCACGCGACTGCATTGACATGGATACAGACGGCTAAAAGGATCGTACTTGTGTTGGGGTGAATTATTTTATTTTGCTTTTTTAGCTTTTAAAAATACGGGTCCCCAGATAGGGTGACCGATTTCACTAGGCATCAAATCAAAAGTGGGATCAATCTTAAGTGCACGCTCAAATTGCTGGCGGCAAAGTTGCGTTCTGGAGGTGACACAGTAACTAAACGCCATCGTCTTTAATGCCTCTAGTTGAATAGCCTTGTTATGACCATTCCAGATTTCATTTGCATTACTTAGTCTCTTAATTGCCCCGTTGTAATCACCATCGTTATATAACGCCGCTCCGTCCTTTAAAGCCTGCACATCACCGCCTACAATTGGCACTACGGGAGTTGGTTCTACTGCTGTGGGTACGGGTGGCTGAGCAGGTTTTACTTCTCTGTTTTTTACCGCAGTTTTTTGAGGAGTTGTCAGTTTGGAGACACTTTCGCACCCTATCAATAGCATGCAAGAAAACGCAAGCGTACTTATGCAGAGATATTTAGACAGTTGATGGTTATTCATTGACATTTATTTAGCAGTAAACTCGTGCTCTATGGTAACTGAAGTGGCTGAATTATTTTTGCTAGTGTCCACCTCAGTAACAAAATCGGGGAACCCGGGATTGGTCACTCGAATCTTATGAATGCCTTTAGCCAATTTTAAATTCTTTAATGGTGGGCTGGCACCATTTTGAACGCCGTCTACAAACACCGTACCCCATGGCTTAATCGTTAATTTGACATTGAATTTACTAAGCGCCTTGTCTTGCACTAATGGGGCAGTCGTCTTAGCTAAGGTCTCAGATTGATTGAATTCATTGATGCGTGCCTGAGCTAACTCTGCGTATTTTCCATTCGGAAATTGCTGCAAAAATGTACTCACCGCTTGTTTTGATAAATTTGCATCAGCACTCAATTTATCCCAAGCTAATTTCTCGTGATTAATTTCAGGGAGCTTGTCGGTAACACTATCTTGGGGAATGGCGGATGAAAATTTTATATCGCTAGCGACTGCCGCTGGTTGAGGAGCAGTTGGAGCTGTGAGCGGCAAGGGTTTTGCGATAGAGTTTAATAAGGGTTTTACTGCGCGATGTTGCACAGAAAAATAAATACTAATATCAAGGAAAAAACACAGGCCTAAAGTACCGGCCAATATCTTGGATTTATTTTTTTTAATGATAGTAATTAACCTGGACTCACCGATTCCAGGAACGTCATCGACGCTAGCAGTGGCACTAGCTACGGCATTTTTGTAGGCGACATTTTTAATACTGGCAACTTTAGCAATCTGATCATTCGTTTCGCTTGTAAGATCAACATTGGCGCCCGATTTGCTTAAGCGAGAGGTTCGAGCGGAACCAAACGCGCTAATGCCTAATAAGCGCCGGAACTCGTCCACAGTCTGAGGGCGATCTTGTGGCTGTATAGCCAGCCCCTTATCGACTGCCATGAGAAATTTTGTACTAAAGCCAGGACGATCCTGATTTTGGAGATGGTTCAAAGTATCTTTAACGATGCGTGCTACTGAAATCGGAGGTGGCGTTTTCAGGATCGTAAAATACATTACCGCAGCTAGAGCATAAATATCTGTCCAAGGGCCTTGCTGCAAATCATCCTCATCCGAATACTGCTCAACCGGTGCGTAACCAGGCTTTAAAATAACGGTTAACCCTTGCGTCATATCGCCAATAATCTGGCGCGCAGAACCAAAGTCAAGCAACACAGCATCACCGTTTTTTTGTACGATAATATTATCCGGCGATACGTCACGATGCAGTATTTTGGCTTTATAAAGCGTATCCAATGCCTCCAGGATTTGCTTAAAAATAAATTTAAGCCATGCTTCTGTCACTAACTCTGGGCGCTGGTTTACGATTTCTTTCAACGTAAAGCCATCATAGTGCCGCATCACCATATACGCGGTTTTGTTCTCTTCCCAAAACCGGTACACTTTAACTAAAAACGGATGATCAAACTGCGCTAACAGGCGGGCTTCATTGATAAAGCTTTTTAATCCTGCGTCAAAGGTCTTCTTGTGACGCTCTACCCGCACAACCACACTAGAATCAGCCGCCCGGCTAGCTAATGCGCCTGGCATGTATTCCTTGATTGCGACAGTACGCTGAAGAGAGTGATCAAACGCCAAATAGACAATACCGAACCCACCCTCACCGAGAATACCAGTGATCTCAAAGTCGTTCAGTCGAGTGCCTACAGCCAGGCAATTCTGGACAACAGATTGAAGCGCCTCTGACTTTGCATTAGCGCGTATTTTTTCTATACTCAAGACTTACTCGGAAATAAAAATGTGTTCATTCTAAAATTAATACGCTTATACATTAGCCGCCCTTAGACCACTCTTTTCGAGTCATGTATGCAAATAGCAAAAGCCGAAAAATTATCTCTACTCGTTCTGCTAGCACTGGAAACCCGAATATTCTGTTCGGCTATTAAGTTCATCTGAGATAACCACGCATCGCAACTTTGTGCAGAGGACAGACTTTGCTCCATCTGGTTTTCGTTTACCCATTCCCAAAAACCGTCCGTACACAATAAAAATGCGTCGCCATCCTGCAAGTCAACCGCGTCCATTGTCACTTCGGGAAGACTGTCGCCCTCTGCACCGATAGCGGCAAATAACATGCTACGCTGAGGATGCTGGCGAAGCAAAGCGTAATCGGCGTAACCAGCATCGACCATTCTCTGTGCATAGCTGTGATCTTTTGAAATCGTTTTAATTTTTCCATCACGGAATAGATAAACTCTGGTGTCGCCTAAATGCGCCCATAGTGCACAACGATTACTCCTGTCGATCAAAATAGTAGCCACGGTCGCACTCATATTTTTTTGTTGAATGTTCCCCAGTTTTTTTTGAGCTACTTTCAGCATTGCCCAATCGACATAAGAACGCAAAGCACGTGGACTGAACGATGCTTCCTGCACAAATTTTTCTGTGATGCATTCAGTCACAAGATTGGCAGCAACCTCACCGCCCTCATGACCACCGGTACCATCGGCTAATACAAAACAGGCCAAGTCGTCCTCGAGCGCACTGGCGAGAGCGTCTTGATTAGTTTGTCTATTACCAATCGCCGTAATTTGAGCTATCTCCAGATGCATCTTTACGTCATCTCATAGAAATATTTATTATGCATCTGGCGAGTCGTGTTTTACTCGTTCAACTTCGTTCTCGTAGGCAGCTAAAAATTCTTTACCAAATAAGGACTGAAACTCATCTTTGGATTCTAATGAGATACGATCAAATAGTTCGGAAAAATGATCCCACATCTCAGCTTTACGGCGTGCTGGGTTGAGACTGTCCAAAAAGCTTGGCGCTTTTAAATGTTTTTCAAATCCGGCTGGATGAAGTTTATGCAACAGGCTTTCCATTGCTGCCTTCATTCCTGCGACGACACCTAGCTGGTGGGCGCGCAAATCGAGGAAAGCATCTTCCATTGCCTCCGCTGGCGCCATAAAACCCGGCATTTTTTTCCGCAACATCTGGGTCAATACCGTCTGGCTATCAGGGAAAAACTTTAAGGGATTATTTTTTCGTAAAACCACCATCGTTACTTCGGCATTCACTTCTCGTTTGACTAGCGCCCGCTGAGCAATTAGTCCCATCGTGCCTTGTACGGAAGTTGCAACAAGTTTGCCTAAGATTTCCATCAACTCGGGTGTTAAACCCGAGGACAGATTGAGCGAGGGAAGACCCGCACCATTTAAAAATGCTTGTAGCAAATCAGCACTGTCTGCCACAGGTTTCTGCATATCAGTTGTTGCCGCCGCAGATGCTTGCTTCTGCGTAGGCTGCGACGCGTCTGTCTGGCTCGTCGGTAGCTCTTGCAAGGTGACGACATTTTCTGCTTCTACAGAAGTAGCTTCTGCGCGTAACAAAAATTGCGGTGGTTGAATCAGAGTTTTTGTAGCATTAGCCATTGGATTAATAGTCATTGGCGTTGCTTTGGCGGGCAGTGGCAAACTTACTTTCGTATCTGCTGATTTCGCGAGTTCAGATACATCAGGCAAGGGGTCAGGTAAATTCGCTGGTACTTGTGCCCCCTCTGTAGAGACAACACTCAATATGTACAGGCCAATTTGAATCTGATCACCAGCGTAGATTTTGTGTGCCTGCTCTGCCGCGATTTCTGTTCCATTGATAAGTATCGGATTAGCCAAACTGAGGTTAATCAATTGATGCTGATCTCCATTGCTCCAAACTTTTGCTTGAATTCGGGAGACAAAATGTTTAGGGTCAGGCAAAACCAGAAAATTATCGTCACTACGCCCTACTGTTCCTTGTTCCTCGCCAAAAATAGCGGAAATCGGACTGAGTGGCGCTTCATTATTATAAGAATCGACGGTAATTTTTATCATTGATAGCACTCCAAAAAAACAAAGCTAAGACTCAACTAAAACCCAACTAAGACTCCAGCATCTACAACACCATTATTGTCAAGAGAAGCTGATTTAAATAAGCTAATCTGTCAATTGTGGCCGGACACTGGCTGTACTTTTCCGACAAACTTATTGAGCTAAGCACTTGAGCTTGACCGTCCCCTAGTCAGAAACTATTTCTGACGCGCAACACAAAATCGGCCTCGCTCAATGTATTGCCATAGAGTACGGCAGCTTACCCGATTCTTTTAAAATCAGCGACAAATGCAGCGTAAAGTCTCCGGATTAAATGACGTTTCCTGGAGACAGCGTCTACTTCTTCCCAATCAAGATACTGAAGTTGAGGAAAGATCCTTGCTTGATGCTATAGTTGGCATGCACTTTGATCAAAATGTCATCTATTTATGTGAGGGTTTGATGAGTAAGTCAGTATCAGGTGAACCAGTTCCACCAGAAGTAACGGGAACTTTTCACTATCAAGAATTAATAGAGTCAAGATTAGGAACGCCAATTGCGACAGAGTTATCTAATGCTGATGCCGAAAAATTAGCATCGTCGCCTGGCGCAAAACTAGCAGCCGCCAGAAATGCCTTGGGTTGGTCAGTTCCACAAGTTGCATCACAATTGAAAATGGCTCCCCGCCAAATAATTTCAATTGAGGCGGATGATTACGCATCCCTACCAGAGCCCGCAATTGTGCGGGGCTTTATCCGTGCGTATGCCAAACTACTAAAACTCGATCCTGTCCCTATCATCACTTTAATTAAAATTGATTCTGACGAAAAGAGACAGAAATTATCCACCGATCGCAGAGCATCGATGTCGCGTGTCAGATTGAAAACAGCGAATGAAAAAAAGGGCCGTCCTCTGCTTAAGTTTGTCTTGGGCCTATTAGTACTAGGAATCGTGGCTCTGGTATGGATGGTTTACCGCTAGCAGCAATATACTCCCCATTTTTTTAGGGAAATATATCCTACCGACCAATACTTAATTGGACAATCAAAATATACTGCCTAGGTGTATATTATAAAATCCAATTAAATATTGAACAGTTATACGAAGGTGCGACGCACGACACACTGCACTCTTCGTCATTCAATTTTAGGATAGCATCCCGAACTTTTGTCTTGAATCAGGCAGATCACTATCGCTCGCAAGCTAGTTATCTAAGCTGGGATTATTCCAATGGAGGCGATACGCCCTATTGTTCTCCAGCTACCCAGCGCATAATTTATAATCTTGGCTTGATCTTCTTTTGCAAAGCCCACCATGACAGCCCATATCATCAGCGGAACACAGCTATCTCAACAAATTCGTGCCGAAGTGACCCAACGCGCCGCAGCACTTACAGCGCAAGGCAAACAACCCGGTTTGGCGGTGATTTTGGTGGGTGAAAATCCGGCGTCGCAAGTATATGTACGCAACAAAGTCAAAGCCTGTGAGGACTGCGGCTTTTATTCTGTGCTGGAAAAATACGACGCAGACCTGAGCGAAACCGCCCTGCTCGCGCACATCGCGAGACTGAACAATGACAGCAAGATCAACGGTATTTTGGTGCAGTTACCTTTGCCAGCCCATATTGATGCGAATAAAGTGATTGAAGCGATTGCAGCGGAAAAAGATGTAGACGGATTTCATATCAGTAATGCAGGCCTGCTGATGACGGGGCAACCGCTGTTCCGTCCTTGCACACCTTATGGTGTGATGAAAATGTTGGAATCAATCGACTACCCTATCCGCGGTGCCAATGCCGTGGTGGTAGGTGCATCCAATATTGTCGGTAAACCGCAGGCAATGTTGCTCTTGCAAGCAGGTGCTACTGTCACCATCTGCAATTCTAAGACACGCGATTTAGGCGCCCATACGCGCAACGCCGATATTTTGGTGGTCGCCACTGGCAAACGGAACATCGTGACTGCTGATATGGTCAAACCCGGTGCAGTGGTGTTGGATGTGGGGATGAATCGCGATGACGAAGGCAAATTATGTGGTGACGTTGATTACCTTAATGTCAAAGAGGTCGCTGGCTACATCACTCCAGTCCCTGGCGGTGTTGGCCCGATGACGATTACGATGTTACTGGTCAACACGATAGAAGCTGCAGAACGACTTTAAGAACTCCTCAAGAATTTAAACGAATTTACCAGCTGACTGGAACAACAATGACGCAACAAAATCCCCTGCTTGACTTTAGCGATTTACCACGCTTCGATGCCATCAAACCTGAGCATATAGCGCCAGCGATTGCGGTCTTATTGGAAGAAAATCGTGCCGTCGTCGCACAACTGGAGGCGGCAACAGATCCCGTCACATGGGAAAATTTTGTTGAGCCTTTGGAAAACGCCACCGAAAAACTCGGTCGCGCCTGGGGCATTGTTAGTCACCTTAACGGCGTCGCAGATACACCAGAACTACGTGCTGCGTATAACGAGAATCAGCCCATCATCACGGAGTTTTGGACCGCTCTGGGTCAAAATCTTGCGTTGTTCGACAAGTACAAAGCCTTGCAAGCCAGTCCGGAATTTGCGCACTTTACGCCGGCGCGACAAACTATCGTCAACAACGCTGTGCGCGATTTCCGTCTGGGTGGTGCAGAATTATCGGACGATAAAAAAGTCCGCTATGCAGAAGTACAAGAAAAACATGCCGCTCTCTCTACTAAGTTTTCAGAAAACGTACTAGATGCAACTAATGACTACGGTTTGTTCATCGATAATCTGGATGAGCTAAAAGGTTTGCCAGACGATGTTTTACAAGCGGCAAAATCCGCTGCTGAAAAAGACGGTAAGCCGGGTTATAAATTTACGCTGCATTTCCCGTCCTATTTCCCACTCCTGCAATACGCAGATAATCGTGCCCTGCGCGAAACGATCTACCGCGCCAATGCAACCAAGGCATCTGAGTTAGGCAGCAATCCTGAGTGGGACAACACTGCGATCATCACCGAATTGCTAGCCTTGCGCCAGGAAGAAGCTAATTTGCTGGGCTATCACAATTTTGCTGAAGTATCACTGGTGGCCAAGATGGCGGAAACGCCAGCGCAGGTAAGTCATTTCTTATTAGATCTGGCGAACCGCGCCCGCCCTTTTGCAGAAAAAGATTTGGCAGAGTTGCGCAGTTTTGCTAAAGATCAATTAGGTATCGATGATTTGCAATCCTGGGACACCACTTACGCTTCAGAAAAACTGCGCGAACAACGCTATGCCTTTTCTGAGCAAGAATTAAAACAATATTTCCCTGAGCAGCAAGTCGTCGCCGGCTTGTTCAATGTGATCGAAACCTTGTTTGCAGTAGAAATTCGTCTAGACAGTGCGCCAAGCTGGCATCCTGATGTCAAGTTTTATCGGATAGAAAAAGCTGGCAAACTCGTCGGACAGTTCTACCTCGATTTATATGCACGCAGCGGCAAACGTGGCGGCGCCTGGATGGATGATGCACGTGGCCGACGCCGTACTGCGACCGGTATACAGACGCCAGTTGCTTATCTGACCTGCAATTTTAGCGAACCAGTCACGACTAACGGTGTGACCAAACCTGCCCTGTTCACGCATGATGAAGTGATTACACTGTTCCATGAATTTGGTCATGGGCTGCATCATTTATTGACGCAAGTCGAAGAATTATCCGTATCGGGCATCTCTGGCGTGGAGTGGGATGCGGTCGAATTACCATCTCAGTTTATGGAAAACTTCTGCTGGGAATGGGATGTTCTGCAAGGGATGACAGCCCACGCGGAATCGGGTGAGCCATTGCCGCGTGCGCTGTACGACAAAATGATTGCTGCAAAAAACTTCCAGTCAGGTATGCAGACCTTGCGTCAGGTTGAGTTTTCTTTATTTGATATGCGTCTGCATGATGCCATTGAGTCCGGTCAGAATGTGCAAGCGATTGCAGATGCGGTAAGAGCACAAGTGTCGGTCTTCAATCCACCTGCGTTTAACCGCTTTCAGCATTCTTTCAGCCATATCTTTGCAGGCGGCTATGCAGCGGGTTATTTCAGCTATAAATGGGCAGAGGTCTTGTCTGCCGATGCATATGCCGCATTTGAAGAGGCTAGCATAGCGGAAGGCAGTACACTGTCACGTGTAGTAGGACAACAATTTCAGTCACAAGTATTAGAAGTCGGTGGCTCCCGCCCAGCCCTGGAGTCTTTTAAAGCGTTCCGTGGCAGAGAGCCTGCTATTGACGCGCTATTGCGCCACAGCGGCATGGCTGCCTGACGTTTATAGAGAACACGGAGAATATAATGAAACAGCAAATATCAATACGTACCCGCCTCTTGCTAATCGGCACAGTGGTAGGTGTATTCGCTATGGGCAGCGCCCAGGCGCAGTTGTATAAGTGGGTCGGTGCTGATGGCAAAGTCACTTATAGCGACGTACCGCCGCCACCGTCTGTGAAGCAATTACAAACCAGATCATTTGACAGCGGCGAACCTGCAAGTAATTTGCCGCCTGAGTTAGCAGCCGCGGTAGTAAAAAATCCTGTCATTCTGTACACGAGTTCTGATTGCAGTCCTTGTGATGAGGGACGCACTTTCTTGAAAGCTAACGGTATTCCTTTTAAAGAAAAAACCGTTAATTCGGATGAAGATGCAAAAAAACTCAAGCAAGTTAGTGGCGATAATCAACTACCGTTTTTAATCATTAACAGTAGTAGATTCAAAGGTTTGAATACCACCGAATGGCGTACCGCGCTGAGTAACGCTGGCTACCCAGAAACCAATAAGCTGCCAAAAGATTACAAATACTCAACGGCAGAGGCAGCTGCGCCGGTGCCAGCAACGGCACCTAAAGATGCTAGTAATAATGGAGATAGCGACAAAGTAAGACAAAAAAAACTGCCGCCAGCCAACCCTAATAATGACGGTGGCTTCCGTTTTTAAGCTGAGTTTTTAAGTTTTTTTATTAGCCTTGCTTGCTTAAAAATAAAATAATTAAAAATAAAATAAAAACAAACTTAAAGATCAAAATGATGCGGATTGATTTCCATAGCAATGTACCCGATAAGCTCAACTACGCATGCCGCCTGATCCGTAAGGCCAGAGCGGCAAATTGTAAGGTGGTGGTATTTGATAGCAACCGGGCACAATTAGATGCGCTGAATAGTGCGCTATGGACGTTTTCAGAAATCGACTTTTTACCGCATGTGATGCAGGACGATGCACTGGCGACTCATACACCAGTGATCTTGACGGATGACGACACAGCGATATTTCCGCATCATCAGTTATTGATTAACTTAACGGCAACTACACCCAGCCATTTTGATCAGTTTGAACGCATGATAGAAATCATCGCAACGGACGATGCCGCCACCACCGCAGGACGGGAGCGTTATCGCTTTTATCAGCAACAAGGACATACTTTATCCCACACTAATGCCAATGCGCCTAACGGCGCTGCAAAAGTAAAGTAATTAAGTACAGCAGAGTAAGCTAAGTTATTCCCCACAGCCCTTCATAAGTTATCACGTCAAATGAGCAATCAAATCGATGCCAGTATTCCGGTACTTACCGAAATTATTCAACCCGGCACGCAATTCTCCCCGGCAGTCGCCTCTGGCACTGCGACGATAGCTGCGCCAGTCAACCAGATTACTGGGTCAGACGCAGTATCGAACACAGCACCAACAGCAATGCAACTCAGCGAAGAAGACTGGCAAAAGCTAGAGCAAACCTTAAGAGAAAATGTATTACGTCAGGTGTTATCAAGAGTGGATTTTGTGCTGGAGCATCGTGTACGCGATAGTCTCGCTGATGTATTACAAACCGCCGTCGAGAGCCTGGCAATCGAAATTCGTGGTGGTTTACACAAGACAATGGAAGAAGTAATCACCCGCGCAGTGACACAAGAGATCACTAAAGTCAAAATTACAAAATAAAAAATAATTTTCTATTATTTTTGTTTTATAAACACAATTCAAAAAATTACTTTTAAAAATAAAAACATTTACCCTCTGATTGATTGCATTAATAATCAATAACTTTCTACAATCTCGCTATCGCGAATTCCTCGCAAAACTGTCGCTCTAGGAGATTCTCCCCATGAAAGTTATCGTTCTCGGCTCTGGCATTATCGGCACCTCTTCTGCCTGGTTTCTCAAAAAGCAAGGTCATGATGTTACTGTGATCGAGCGTCAACCCGGTGCGGCACAAGAGACCAGTTTTGCCAACGGCTGCCAGATCTCTGTCTCTCACGCCGAACCTTGGGCGAATCCTTCAGCACCACTCAAAGTCTTAAAATGGTTAGGCAAAGAAGACGCGCCTTTATTGTTCCGTCCACGCGCAGAATGGTTGCAATGGCTCTGGGGCATGAGTTTTTTACGCGAATGTACGCCTGGACGCACAGCAGATAACATCCGCCAGATCGTTGCGATTTCTGAATATAGCCGTCAAACCTTGCAAGCAGTTCGTGCTGAAACAGGCATCGACTACGACTGTCTAACCAAAGGTATTTTGCATTTTTATACCGATAAAAAAGAATTTGATGACTCCTTACCAGCCGCAAAATTGATGCGCGATCTCGGTTGTCAGCGTGATTCAATCGGCGCAGACGAAGTCGTACGCATCGAGCCAGCACTTGCCAGTATCCGGGACAAAATCGTCGGCGGCGATTACACAGAGACCGATGAGTCCGGCGATGTCTATAAATTTACCAGTGGCTTAGCCAAAAAAGCTGCCGAAGCAGGTGTCGATTTCCAATTCAATACTAGCGTCACCCGCTTGCTGACTGAGGGCAGCGGCTCATCGGCTAAAGTTGTCGGCGTCGAAGTCATTGATGCAGAAGGCCGCCATAAAGTCTTGCGCGCGGATTCTTTTGTAATGGCAATGGGCAGCTTCTCGCAGCCATTGTTAAAGCCTTTGGGCGTCAATCTGATGATTTATCCAGGCAAAGGCTATTCCGCTACCTACCAGATCACCAATCCTGACGAAGCACCGACGGTTTCGCTGACTGATGACGGCTATAAATTAGTTGTGTCACGCCTGGGTGACCGTTTGCGCGTTGCCGGCACTTGCGAGGTCAACGGCTATGGACGTGATTTAAATACGGCTCGTTGCGAAGCGATTACCCGCCGCACCCGCGAGTTATTTCCGAACGCCTGCGACTACGAGAACCCAACCTACTGGACTGGTTTGCGTCCGTTGACACCATCCAATGTGCCATACATCGGCAAGACCAAATACAGCAATCTTTACCTCAACACAGGTCATGGCACTTTGGGTTGGACAATGGGTGCCGGATCAGGTCGCGCGATTGCAGATATCGTTTCCGGACACTACCCTGAAGTTGATTTTGCATTCACTGGCATCGCCAGACGCAACCCAGGCAGAATATTATTGCCAGCTTAAACCTGGTAAATAACCGCATAAGCCAGTAAACAAATCTATGCAGCAGAGGCTTCTAGCGCAACATTTAAAGATCCAATCATTCTGAGGCTCCCAGACCATTTTTAGCCTGGAGCCCGCAGAATGATTGGACGATCAAAATTCAATTTTTCAGTATGTTTTGCTATTGATGTTAGTCAATCAAGATCAGTTTTCTGGATAACTACCATCGTCTTTTAGCATAGAAAGATCGCGTACATTCTTCTGTACTGCTACTGCAGCAAACAAACTCAGCAAAAATGCCATCGCGTAAAAACCCTTCTCGCTAGCGGCTAGCGTGGCATTAAATAAACCAACTGCCAACAACAAAATTGCTAGCCCGGTGGATACCCAGCATAAGCCAAAATAGATGCCAGTAACGGGAATGTCCTCCATACGGTCGCGGACGGATTTCTGCAAGGACACGGCAGAAAATAAGCCGTACATGAAGATGGTGAAGTAATAGCCTTTTTCATTCAACTGCATGCTGGCATTCCATAAGCCGACCATGAATGTAATGGCACCGACCAGCAGCGCGAGCCAAGATGCCCCGATGAAAGCATTACTTGGTTTGTGGGTTTGTGGCTTCACTGCATTCTCCTTTGAAATGGGTTTGAGCAGCAATATAGCGTATCGTTTAAGAGCTCACAATGTTTACTGGGGCTTCAACAATGCCACCAATGCAGGGTTGCAGATTGCTGACACTCCTGCATAGTATTAGGTGGAGTTTTATTCTGCTCAAAACAGCGCAGTTGGGCTTTGGCGACTATGCAAGTGTATTGATATTGCCGCCGATAACGGGATTCGCAATGCTTAAGCTTGGCGGAGTGACCGTGCGATTCTCTATTGCTGGAGCGATGGTCAAATCCTTGGTGATGCTATTATTTTCTTTAGAACGACTGGTTTTGGGGAGAGGCGTTTGCTGACTTGCATTGACGCTGTTGACCTGATCAATACGCGCCCTGACCTGACTAATTTTGCTAGACACCGATTGAATTTGCACTTTGCCTTCTATCGTTTTGGACGACGCGCAATTTACACAATCAGATAGCTGTTGCTGATACCTGGCAAGCTGCGCCTGAAGACTGGCAAGCGCCGAAGCGGCATTGCCCGGATTAGCGGCACTACTTCCGCCAATGATTGCAGATGATGTTATCGCCTGTACCATGCTTCACCTTCGTCCTTGCTAATATCAATTGCAACTCGTATTTAGCTAAGTCGAAGGAATAGCGGAAACCTTACATAAAATACAGATTTTGACCGTCCAATAAAAATGCGGCTCCTAGGCCTTTTTTGCCTTGGGAGCCGCATTATTATTGGACGATGAAAAAATGGAAATTTCCAACTACTACTTATTCGCTAACGACAACACATTATCACTGCCGCCCGCGCCGAATACTTGCGCTTTCAGATGCGCTAATTGATCACGTACCTGGGCCGCTTTTTCAAACTCCAGATTTTTGGCGTGATCGAGCATGAGTTTTTCCAAGCGCTTTATTTCTCTGCTAATTTGCTTCTCACTCATGACTTCATAGCGTGCATGCTCTTGTGCAGCTTCTAGCTCTTGCTTGGCTTCTTGTTGGCTGTAGACGCCATCAATTAAATCTTTAATCTGTTTTTTAATGCCGATAGGCGTGATGTTATTCGCCAAATTAAACGCAACTTGTTTAGTGCGCCGACGTTCAGTCTCATCAATGGCGCGACGCATAGATTCAGTAATTTTATCGCCGTATAAAATTGCCATCCCGTTTAAATTACGTGCAGCACGGCCTATGGTTTGAATCAGGCTACGCTCCGACCGCAGGAAGCCTTCCTTGTCGGCATCCAAGATCGCCACCAAAGACACTTCTGGAATATCCAGACCTTCTCGTAAAAGGTTAATGCCGACCAGCACATCGAAGGTACCCAAACGTAGATCACGGATAATTTCTACCCGCTCTACCGTATCAATATCGCTGTGTAAATAACGTACTTTGATGCCATTGTCCGCCAAAAAATCGGTCAATTGCTCGGACATTCGCTTGGTCAATGTCGTGACCAAGACACGCTCATTTTTCTGTACACGAATCGTAATCTCGTTCATCAGATCATCGACTTGCGTTAATGCCGGACGCACTTCAATCAGCGGATCGACCAAGCCTGTAGGTCGTACTACTTGCTCAACAACCTGATCGGCATGCTGCTTTTCATATTCTGCCGGTGTGGCTGACACAAAAATGGTTTGCCGCATTTTGCTCTCAAATTCTGCAAACTTGAGCGGACGATTATCTAGCGCGGACGGCAGCCGGAAACCATAATCAACCAGATTTGTTTTTCGCGCTCTGTCGCCGTTATACATGCCGTTTAACTGTCCGGTCAGTACATGTGACTCATCTAAAAACATGAGCGCGTCTGCGGGTAAATAATCCACCAGTGTCGGCGGTGGATCTCCGGCTTTAGCACCGCTTAAATGGCGTGAATAGTTTTCAATACCTTTAGTAAAACCGATCTCGGACATCATCTCTAAATCAAAACGTGTGCGTTGTTCTATCCGCTGCTCTTCAATCAGCTTATTCTCTTTACGGAAAAATTCTAAGCGTTCACGTAGCTCGATTTTGATGGTTTCTACTGCGCGCAATACGGTCTCGCGCGGGGTCACATAATGCGAACTGGGATAGACAGTAAAGCGTGGAATTTTTTGTTTTACGCGGCCGGTCAGCGGATCAAATAATTGGAGATTTTCGATCTCATCATCAAACATTTCTACCCGTACTGCTAGTTCAGCATGTTCTGCCGGGAAGATATCAATCGTATCGCCACGCACCCGGAATGTACCGCGACCGAAATCAATTTCATTCCTGGTGTATTGCATCTGAATCAGGCGCGCAATCAAATCCCGCTGGCTGACTTTGTCTTTCGCACGCAAGATCAAAATCATCTTGTGATATTCGCTAGGATTACCGATACCGTAAATCGCAGAGACGGTCGCGACGATAATCACGTCGCGCCGCTCCATCAGTGACTTGGTACAAGACAAGCGCATTTGCTCAATATGTTCGTTGATCGCAGAATCTTTTTCGATAAATAAATCACGCTGTGGGACATACGCTTCCGGCTGATAATAATCGTAGTAGCTGACGAAATACTCCACGGCATTACGCGGAAAAAATTCGCGGAACTCGCTGTACAACTGCGCCGCCAGGGTTTTGTTAGGTGCAAAAATAATCGCAGGCCGGCCGCTTTGCGCGATCACATTTGCCATCGTATAAGTTTTGCCAGAACCGGTTACCCCAAGCAAAGTCTGGAAAAACAAACCGTCATTAATCCCTTCCAGCAACTTGGCAATCGCAGCCGGTTGATCGCCCGCCGGAGGAAAAGGCTGAAATAGCTCGAACTGAGAATCCGGAAAAGTGACGAACTTGCCTTCCGGCGGATTATTGGTATTGCTATTATTTTCAGCAGAAATTATCGATGTTACAGGCATGACGCACTTACCTTTGTTAGAATGAGGTGATTGAAATTTCAAGCATGTCCAGATTGTCACCAATTGGCATTATTCCAACCTTTCTGTCAGAAATTTGACAGCTAATTTTTCATATTATCACGATGAACGCACCTGCCTCCGCCTCCCTGTTCTCTGCCATAGAAATGGCACCACGCGACCCTATCCTCGGCATCACAGAGGGCTTTAACGCGGATAAAAATCCCGCTAAAGTCAATCTTGGTGTCGGCGTTTATTACGATGATAATGGCAAAGTGCCATTGTTGGAATGCGTCAAAAAAGCCGAAGCTATTTTGATGGAAAAATTCGCGCCACGCACTTACTTACCGATCGAAGGTTTAGCTGCTTATGATAAAGCAGTACAAGAATTAGTGTTCGGTGCAGACAGTGCCGTTGTTGTAGAAAAGCGTGTCATCACGGCGCAAGCAATTGGTGGCACTGGTGCATTGAAATTGGGTGCCGACTTTTTAAAACGCTTCGCACCGAATTCGCAAGTATGGATCAGTGATCCAAGCTGGGAAAACCATCGCGCCTTGTTTGAATCTGCTGGCTTTGTGGTCAATTCCTACCCTTATTACGACGCAGTGACTAAAGGTGTGAACTTTGCAGGCATGCTGGAGGCACTGAAGGCCATGCCAGCGGGTTCAATCGTATTGCTGCATGCTTGCTGCCACAATCCGACTGGCGCCGATCTGAGCGATGCACAATGGACGGAAGTCATCGCAGTCGTCACCGAGCGCAAACTGGTGCCTTTCCTGGATATGGCTTACCAAGGTTTTGGCGATGGCATAGAAGCCGATGGCAAAGTAGTACGCCGCTTTGCCGAAACTGGATGCGCCCTGTTTGTCTCCAATTCATTCTCTAAATCCTTCTCTTTGTACGGCGAGCGCGTTGGCGCACTGAGTATTGCCGCCTCCAGCGCAGAAGAAGCCGCGCGCATCATGTCTCAATTAAAGCGTGTAATCCGTACTAACTATTCCAATCCACCAACTCACGGCGGCCAAGTGGTTGCGACCGTATTGTCAACACCAGAACTGCGCCAATTGTGGGAAGAAGAACTGGCAGGCATGCGCGTACGCATCCGCGAAATGCGCTCTGCCTTCGTTGCAGAGTTAAAAGCAAAAGCACCAGCGCATAACTTTGACTTTGTGACCCAGCAACGCGGCATGTTTTCTTACTCCGGCTTAACGAAAGAGCAAGTAGAAAAGCTGCGTGATAACAATTCTATCTACGCTGTCGATACCGGTCGTATTTGTGTTGCAGCTTTAAACAAGCGCAATATCGATGTCGTCATTGACGCAATTGCTAAGGTTTTATAGACGTTTCAGGGTAGAAAAATTTTGACAGAACAGGCAAAGACGCATATAATCTTTGTCTCTGTTCCCTGATAGCTCAGTTGGTAGAGCGACGGACTGTTAATCCGCAGGTCCCTGGTTCGAGTCCAGGTCGGGGAGCCACAGAATTCCTAGCATGTTGCAAGTGCAGTAAAAAGTTTAACGAAGATCATCATTTCTTCTATTCCCTGATAGCTCAGTTGGTAGAGCGACGGACTGTTAATCCGCAGGTCCCTGGTTCGAGTCCAGGTCGGGGAGCCAAATAATTAAGGGGTCGCATGCAAATGCGACCCCTTTTGTTTTTCGCTCAAATGTTATTCCGATACATTTGTTGGGAAATAATCGGTCAGTCTCTTTTTAAATCAGGCGTATAAATTGTCCTGGCCAAGCTAATCCAAGTTTCTAAAGAACAAAAGCCCGACATCAATCGGGCTTTCATTTTCAAGCATCCAATACATCAGCAAATCAATCCGCGATCACACCATCATTAAGTAAGCTTTCTACGGCTTAACGAAACGCAAAGTAAAGCGGTCGCTCTCACCAATCTCTTTGTATTTCTGACGATTATTTTCTTTATCGGCGTAGGTTGGCGGCAATGTCCAAACACCTTTAACATAATCCTTTGTATCTTTCGGATTAGCATTAACCTCACTCTTCCCCACCAATTTAAATCCTGCTTGCTGGGCTAATGCGATGACATACTCCTCGGGTAAATAACCGGTATCAATTAATTTTGCATCTAAAGTTTTACCAGCAGCCGCGCGATGATCAACCACACCTAACACACCGCCCGGTTTAAGCACGTCAAACATCGCCTTGAAGGTAAGGACTTCTGTGTGATCCCCGACCCAGTTATGCACGTTTCTAAAGGTCAGCACGTAGTCAGCTGAGTTTGCCGGTCCAAATTGCGGTGCGGCTGGATCAAAATTAATTGTCCTTGCTTTGCTGTAGCGCTCAGGATCTGCAAGAAATTTTTTATTTTGTGCGTCTGCTGTTCTGGTCTGATACGCAGCGCTGCTAGCAGACACTTTAGTGCCGTCAATATTGGCGGCAATGTAATGGCCCTTCTCTTTTAAAAAAGGTGCCAGTATCTCGCCATACCAAGCTGATCCGCCCGGAGTAATTTCGATCACCGTCGCATTAGCTTGAACACCAAAAAATTCCAAGGTCTGTTTTGGGTGGCGATATTGATCTCGCGCGCGATTTTCGTCAGAACGCCAAACACCTTTGATAACGGTGTCTAAGCCGGAATCAACTACGTTAGTTTGTGCGATAACGGGGTTGAGCACGCCGCAAAGCAGAGCACTAACGGTCAGAAATAAACGTGATTTATTGATTAAATGAGATTGAGGGAAGTTCATGAATTATTCCTAGCATTTTTAAATGAGCATTAGCACTGCCTGGCTCCACTTAGGTTCAACAAGGAGATGGGTCAGAGCTATCTATTTGAAACAGTAGATCAAGCATTGCCACAACAATTCTGCGTACATTGAATATATTTTTATGGTGCGTCATTCTTTGCAGGAGAATATACTCATCATAGTATATTTTAACTGTCCATATATTAACTGGACAATAAGCCAATTTAAGAAAATATAATGGGGAGTATATTAAACCCAGATTTTCCATTAGACCGCTACTACTTCGCAAAAAACGCAGACGGCATGCGGTCTTCAGAGGGATAACACCACCGCGATTTGAGTGCGAGTGCTACAGCGACAATTGCACCTTTGGCGAACTACCTGGCGTTGTTCCAATGGAAAATCTGGGTTAAATACAGTTAATATTGGATGCATCTAATCAAACCAAACATCTCTCTTTGCATCACACATCCCGTTAAGTCGGAACAAGCATGCCATATAAAACTAAAGCCAGTGACGATAGAAATTTTAAGATTTCTATCGTCACTGGCTTTCAGAGTTGCGCTAAGGTATTCGATGTATCAACACTAACACCAGCATCAAATCAGCGCTTTAACAAATTGAGCACTGCATGCAGTTCTTCGCGAATCTGTAATAAATTAACCGGGATTACTACTTCCATTTCATTCAGCTCATCTTTGATCGCTGCATGCAAATTCAATTTATTTCTTGCGCCATTGATCGTAAAACCCTGCTCATATAAAAGTTCGCGGATACGGCGTATCAACAAGACTTCGTGATGCTGGTAATAACGGCGATTGCCACGTCGTTTTACCGGTTTTAATTGAGTGAACTCTTGCTCCCAATAACGTAATACATGTGGTTTGACACCACATAATTCACTGACTTCACCGATAGTAAAATAGCGTTTCGCTGGTATCGGCGGCAACACAAAAGCATCGATCTTGATTTCGCTCATAAAGGAATTCAGGCTGCATGTGCAAGGGGTTGACTACCTGCAGCGTCGACCATTCCCTTAAGTTTTTGGCTAGCATGGAATGTCACAACACGACGCGCGGTAATAGGAATTTCTTCACCAGTTTTTGGGTTACGGCCAGGACGTTGGGGCTTATCTCGCAATTGAAAATTACCAAAGCCAGATAACTTCACCGCCTCGCCTCTTTCTAACGCATCACGAATCTCGTCAAAAAAAGTTTCCACCATATCTTTGGCTTCACGTTTATTCAAACCAACTTGTTCAAACAAGAGTTCTGCTAACTCTGCTTTGGTCAAGGTAGGTAAGTCTCTTTCCGCTTGTGAACGTGCTTTTGCTTCACGCATCGCCCGGTTCAAATCTGCATCAAGAACTGATTGCAGTTCGGCGGAAGTTACTTCATTCATTCTTTTTTAATCCTACTTGCTGAAAGTCAAAGCGATCATCTTAAGCAGCTATGCAAAATGAGATCGCGATAATTTTTATTTATTTAGACGCACTGTCAGATACATTGCGGCGGAGTTATCTCAACGTAATCTTGCTGAGAATTTACTTGCAGCTGCAGCCAGTAAAGATGCCATTGCGGCTTCTACTTTATCATCTTGCAGCGTACTTTGAGTATCTTGCAAGCTAAAGCGGAATGCAAGACTTTTCTCGTCAGACTCCAGTCCCTGACCACGATATTCATCAAATAAAACAACGGCTTGCAAGATTTTACATGTTTCGTTTGACTTCGCCTCAGCAAAGAAAACATCGAGTAAATCTTGAGCAAAAATTGTTTGTTTTACTAATAAAGCAAGATCACGAGTGACCGCTTGAAATTTTGAAATTTCTTGATAAATCGGTAGCGTAATGGATTGCAAACTTTGCGTATCTACCTCAAAAACCACTGGTGCTAAAGGTAAATCATATTTTTGCTGCAAACGTGGATGCAACTCGCCAACGATGCCCACCACTTTGCCATCACACTCAATACTAGCAGAGCGCCCTGGGTGCAAAGCTGGATGTTCAACTTTACTAAAGCGCAAAGTTTTAGGTGCAAACAAGGCTTCCAAGTCCGCTTTAATATCAAAGAAATCGACATTGCGTGTTGCCTGACCCCACTGTTCTTCAACTACAGGACCATATGCAAGTGCGGACAGACGCTTCGGCTGATCATAGCCAGCAATCGTCAGAGGACCGTCTGGAATGGCCGCATTGCGCAGATAGATCGCACCAATTTCAAAAATGCGCACACGGTTCATCTTGCGATTTAAATTGTAGCGCGCATTAGCAACCAAACTAGCGATCAAACTGCTGCGCATCGCGCTCATATGACTGGCAATTGGATTAAGTAATTTAATCGGTGCATCATTACCTACAAAATCTTTTTCCCAAGCTTCTTCTACAAAACTATAGTTGACGACTTCTTGGTAATCCATGTCTGCAATTTGACGACGGACTGTAAATAAAGAACGCTGATTTTCTGGTGCGATGCGCATCGCGTTTGCTGCGATGGGAGGTAACGCAGGAATATTTTCAAAACCATAAACCCGGACGACTTCTTCAATCAAGTCTTCTTCGATTTCAATATCAAAACGATAGGATGGTGGCGTTACTAGGAATTCACCCGAGGTCTGCGTAAACGCCAATCCCAAACGGGTAAATATATCGGCGATCTGCGCATCGTTCAATGCAACACCAATCACTTTAACCGCACGCGCTGTACGCAAAAGCACCGCAGGGCGCTTTGGTAAATTAACGATCAGGTCAGTGACCGGGCCGGCTTTGACTTGCGTGCTACCACCACAAATTTCTACGATCAAGGCAGTAATGCGTTCAATATGCTCGACTGTCGTCGCGTAGTCCACGCCGCGCTCAAAGCGATGTGCCGCATCTGTAGAAAAATTATAACGGCGCGCCCTACCCTGTATCGCTTGCGGCCACCAGAATGCTGCTTCCAGATAAATATTCTGCGTGTCGAGCGTTACGGCAGTAGAGTCACCACCCATGATTCCGGCCAAAGATTCAATCTCTTTGTCATCTGCAATGACGCCTATCCATTCATCTACTGCAACGGTATTGCCATTCAATAGTTTTAATGACTCCCCCGTTTTCCCCCAACGTACATCCAGACCACCGTGGATTTTATCCAAATCAAATACATGGGTTGGACGTCCAAGTTCTAACATCACGTAATTAGAAATATCGACTAAGGCAGTAATTGGCCGCTGACCGCTGCGCTCAAGACGCTGCTTCATCCAGTCTGGTGTCGGTGCTTTGGCGTTAACACCGCGAATAACCCGACCACTAAAACGCCCACACAAATCAGGCGCAGATACTTTAACGGGTAAGGTTTCTTGCAGAGTGACTGCTACTGGATGAATTTCAGGCAGCGTTAATACGGTACCAGTTAATGCCGATACCTCGCGCGCAACACCCAATATGGACAGGCAGTCTGCCTTATTCGGGGTCAACTTGATCGTGAATTTAAGATCATTTAATTGATAGTAATCCCGAAAATTTTGTCCAACCGGTGCGTCTATCGGCAAATCCAATAAACCGCCCTGATCGTCTGATAATTTTAATTCACGGGCAGAGCACAACATGCCTTGCGATTCAACACCACGCAATTTACCAACTTTGATCTCAAACGGTTTGCCATCGGCACCCGGCGGCAATACCGCGCCCGCCATTGCGCACGGTACTTTCATACCAACACGGACATTCGGTGCGCCGCAGACGATATTCAGTAGAGTACCAGTGCCAACATCAACCTGACAAACATTGAGGCGATCAGCATCGGGATGCTTGGCAATCTCACGAATTTCTGCCACGACTACATTACTAAAAGGCGGAGCGACAGCTTCTACTTCTTCTACTTCCAATCCAGACATCGTGAGTAAGTGTGACAACTCATCCGAAGTCATCTTCGGATCAACCATAGTGCGTAGCCAGTTTTCAGAAAATTGCATAATTCAGCCGTGTAAATATTCAATCATTAATACGATTTTTTTGCAAAACCGCATAGGAAATTTGATGAGGAGATATAAGTTAAAAATCAAACGATCGTCATCGACTTCAACTTAATTAAACTGCTTCAGGAAGCGCAAATCTCCCTCATAAAATAAGCGCAAATCATTGATGCCATAGCGCAGCATTGCCAGGCGTTCCAAGCCGGAACCAAAAGCAAAACCAATGTATTTTTCTGGATCCATTCCCATATTTCTAATTACAGTTGGATGCACCTGGCCGGAACCAGACACTTCTAACCAGCGACCTTTTAATGGACCACTACCGAAGGCAATATCGATCTCCGCAGATGGCTCAGTAAACGGGAAGTAAGAAGGGCGAAAGCGCACTTGCAAATCATCCGTTTCGAAAAAAGCTTTGACGAAATTCAGATAAACGCCTTTTAAGTCAGCAAAGCTGATGTTTTCATCGATCCATAAACCTTCGACCTGATGAAACATTGGCGAGTGCGTTGCATCACTATCTACGCGATAGGTACGACCAGGAGCGATCACTTTAATTGGCGCTTGATTCATACGTGCATAGCGCACTTGCATTGGACTGGTATGTGTACGCAGCAACAAGGGCTTGCCAGTGTTGTCATTACCGTCAATATAAAAAGTATCTTGCATGGAGCGCGCAGGATGATTCTCCGGGCTGTTCAATGCGGTGAAATTAGTCCAGTCATTTTCGATCTCAGGACCGTCCGCCACATCAAAACCGATAGAGCGGAAAATTTCCTCAACTCGGTGCCAGGTACGCATCACCGGATGAATACCGCCCATACCACGGCCACGCCCGGGCAAACTAACGTCAATCGCCTCGGCATTCAAACGACTCTGCATTTGTGCATTAGATAAGGCATCACGTCTATCTGTGAGCAGCTTTTCAATTTGTTCTTTTACTGCATTGATAATCGCGCCTTGTACTTTGCGCTCATCTGGCGCTAGCTTGCCGAGACTCTTCATTTGCTCAGTAATCTGTCCGGTTTTTCCAAGATAAAGTGCCTTGGCATTTTCCAGTGCAGCAGCGTCTTGGGCGGCAGTAAAATCTGCGCGCGCTTGAGTTACGAGATGATCTAAGGGATTCATGCGGTTATTCCCGAAAGGGAAGTTGAAAATTGAACACTAAAAATAAAACGGGGCACAGGATTCAACCTCTGCCCCGCTCATATTGCGGCATTGCTCAACCAGAAACTAGCGAGCAAACCGCACCTAACAATTACGCTACCAGGTTGGCCTTAACTTGATTAACAATCGCAGCAAATGCTGGCTTGTCAGTCACTGCCATATCGGCCAAAACCTTACGGTCCAGTTCGATAGAAGCTTTTTTCAGACCATTCATGAACACGCTGTATGTCAGACCGTGTTGACGACTAGCAGCATTGATACGCGTAATCCACAAAGCGCGGAATACACGCTTCTTGTTACGACGATCACGGTATGCATATTGACCAGCGCGCATAACTGCTTGCTTAGCAACACGATATACCTTGCTACGGCGACCACGATAGCCCTTGGCTAAATCGAGAACTTTCTTATGACGGGCACGAGCTGTAACCCCACGTTTTACTCTAGGCATAGTAACTCCTTAAATAGTGAGTAGAGGTTAAGCTGTTGGCATCATGCGCATGACTGATGTTACGTCTGCTGCATTAACGTTCGTGATACCGCGCAATTGGCGTTTATTCTTGGTAGTTTTCTTAGTCAAAATATGACGTTTGAATGCGTGACCACATTTAATAGTTCCACCCGGACGCACGCGAAAGCGCTTCTTGGCAGAGCTTTTTGTTTTCATTTTAGGCATAAAACACCTGTCTGTTTAGGACAGTTCCTTTTTAACATGATTGTAGGTGGCAACGATTACGATGCACTTGGATGCCTACTCTCACTTGTTGGAGCATGAAATCGAGTCCATACTCATCGCAAAAATCGCCGATTTCCATCAACGATTTTCGCAAATCTTATTTCTTCTTCTTTGGCGCCAGAATCATAATCATCTGACGACCTTCCATCTTTGGAAACTGCTCAACTTGGCCATACGGTTCCAAATCCAGCTTTAGGCGTTCCAGCATACGCATACCAATCTCTTGGTGAGCCATCTCACGACCACGGAAGCGTAAGGTGATTTTGGTCTTATCTCCATCATCCAAAAATTTCGTCAAATTACGCAATTTGATGTTGTAATCACCATCATCAGTACCAGGACGGAATTTGACTTCCTTCACCAGAATGACTTTTTGCTTTAACTTGGCTTCATGCGCCTTCTTTTGCTCTTGATACTTAAATTTGCCGTAGTCCATCAATCGGCAAACTGGAGGTTGTGCAGTAGGCGCAATCTCCACTAAATCAACATTAGCCTCTTCGGCAAAACGAAAGGCTTCACTTAGTTTAACGATGCCCAGTGGCTCGTTCTCAACGCCAGATAAGCGCACTTCTGGCGCCGTAATTTCACCGTTGATGCGATGTGACTTGTCAGTAGCTATTGCAGTTTCCTTCAAAAATTAAATAATTTGGCTGTGCTCTTTCGCACAACAATCCTGATTAAGACTTCATTAAGATGTCATTTTTAAGACGATCTAAAAAAGCTTCTTGGGACATGACTCCCAAATCCAGATTGCCACGCGTGCGCACAGCCACTGTGTTTGCATCCCGCTCTTTATCACCGATCACGATGATATAAGGTAATTTCTGCATTGAATGCTCACGTATTTTATAGGTTATTTTCTCATTACGCAAATCCGTGTGCACTCTAAACCCTTGTTTCTTCAGGTTTTCTGCGACAGACTTGGTATATTCCGCCTGGGATTCCGAGATATTTAACACTGCAATTTGTACCGGAGCCAGCCATAAAGGCATAGCGCCAGCGTGATTTTCAATCAAAATACCGATAAAACGCTCCATCGAGCCAACAATCGCCCGATGCAACATCACAGGGATTTTCCGGGAATTATCATCTGACACATATTCAGCATCCAAGCGACCCGGCATCGAGAAATCTACTTGCATAGTGCCCACTTGCCATGCGCGCCCCAAACTATCTTTTAAGTGATACTCAATCTTAGGACCATAAAATGCGCCCTCGCCCGGCAATTCTTCCCATGCGACGTCGCATTGACGCAAAGCCGCACGTAAAGCTTCTTCGGCTGTATCCCAAACCTGATCAGAACCAATACGATTATCAGGACGCAAAGCGATCTTGATGAAAATATGCTCAAAGCCGAAGTCTGCATATACCTTCATCGCCTGAGCATGGAAAGCCGCAACTTCAGGCAAAATTTGCTCTTCAGTACAAAAAATATGTCCGTCATCTTGGGTAAAGCCGCGTACTCGCATGATGCCATGCAGAGCACCTGAAGGCTCGTTGCGATGGCACTGACCAAACTCGCCGTAACGCAAAGGCAGCTCACGATAACTGCGCATATTTGCGTTAAATATCTGAACATGTCCAGGACAGTTCATCGGCTTTAATGCGTAGTTCCGGTTTTCAGATTCTGTGGAGAACATATTTTCACGGTAATTCTCCCAATGCCCTGTGCGCTCCCACAAAGTGCGATCCAGAATTTGCGGCGCCTTTACTTCTTGGTAGCCACAGTCTTGATACACCTTGCGCATATATTGCTCAACTTGCTGCCAAATACTCCAACCTTTTGGATGCCAGAAAACCAAACCAGGCGCTTCGTCTTGAAAGTGGAACAAATCTAATGATTTACCTAGCTTACGATGGTCGCGCTTTTCAGCTTCTTCCAGCATATGCAAGTACGCCTCTTGCTCCTCTTTTTTTGCAAATGCAGTTCCGTACACACGTTGCAGCATCTCGTTCTTAGAATCGCCACGCCAGTAGGCGCCAGCCAGCTTCATCAGTTTAAAAACTTTCAGCTTGCCGGTAGAAGGTACGTGCGGACCACGACACAAGTCGGTGAAGTTACCTTCTGTGTAAAGTGATACATCTTGGTCGGCGGGAATCGATTCTATGATTTCTGCTTTATACGCTTCACCAATTGATTTGAAGTAAGCCACTGCCTCGTCGCGTTGCAATACCTTGCGAGTTACTGGCTCATCTTTTTTCGCCAACTCCTGCATTTTCTTTTCGATTGCGGCCATATCATCTGGTGTAAATGGGCGCTTATAAGAGAAGTCATAATAAAAGCCATTTTCGATCACAGGGCCAATAGTGACTTGCGCATCGGGAAACAACTCTTTCACTGCGTATGCCAGCAAATGTGCAGTTGAATGACGTATCACATCAAGACCATCAGCATCTTTGTCAGTCACGATCGCCAAATCAGCATCAGAGGAGATCAGGTAAGAAGTATCTACCAATCTACCATCTACTTTGCCAGCCAAAGCAGCTTTAGCTAAGCCTGCGCCAATACTAGCGGCAACTTGAGCCACAGTAACTGGTGAGTCGAATTGACGCTGCGAACCATCGGGAAGTCGAACTGAAACCATTTTAAGTCTCCATGTCAGCAATATTTGCCGAGTACTTACAACGTTCAAAAGAAATTACAGAAAATACGGACGAAAAAAAACGCGGGCTAGCCGCGTTTTTTTCAATAATTACAAACGAAAAAGACCCTCGACTAACGTCGCTCACAAATTGCTGTGATCGTAGTTCGCGGTGTCATAACCATGATGCCTTTCTCGCTCTTACCTATGTTGCAACACTATGTGCCGCATAATTAAATCTGGTGGGCGGTGCAGAATTCGAATCTGCGACCCCTTGGATGTCGACCAAGTATTCTAACCAGCTGAACTAACCGCCCGAAGAGCCGAGACTATAGCAAACCGCGCCGAAAACGTAAACATCTTTTACTTATTTTTATGGTGCTGTCCGCGCTTGCGAAACACGGCGCGCAATGTTATTCAGTCATTTACGCTGATTTTAAGCAAATAAGCCCGCATCCCGCTACACTGATGAAAGACTTTACTAACCAATATTATTTACAATTCCGAGCACTCATGCCAGAAAAAATTGCCGTCTCTAACAGCGAACATCTACACGCTCACCGTCATGGTGATGCCGAACATCGACATTTTTTTGAAAACCGTAGTCAAAAAATTCTAGCCTGGGCACTGGTGCTGACACTAGGCTTTGCCGGCGTTGAAGTTGGTTTTGGATTTTGGTCTAACTCGCTAGCATTGATATCTGATGCTGGCCACATGGTGACCGATGCAGCCGCATTAGGCCTAGCGTTACTGGCACAAATGATTGCAAAACGACCGCCAACAGCTAAAAATTCATTTGGTTTTGGCCGTGCAGAAGCGCTCGCCGCGTTTGTCAATGGTTTAATCATGTTGGCAGTAGTTTTATGGATTGCTTTTGAAGCAGCCCAACGACTGTCTCACCCCGAAGCAGTGCAAGGCGGCACCGTCATCCTGGTTGCCAGCATTGGCCTAGCGATTAACCTCATCGTTGCATGGGTGTTATCGCATGACAAAGAAAACCTCAACACCAAGGCGGCGCTAGTCCACGTGATGGGCGACTTGCTAGGATCAATTGCAGCGATCGTGTCTGGTGCAGTGATTTACTACACAGGATGGATGCAAATTGATCCGCTGTTATCGATTTTTGTGTCGCTATTGATTTTAAAATCAACGTTTAGTGTGCTGCGTGAGTCGTATCATTTTTTGATGGAAGGCGTCCCGCGCCATATCGACTATATTCAAATCGGTGAAGACTTGGAAACAATTGCAGGCGTTCTGTCGGTACATGACTTGCATGTATGGGAAATGTCGCCCGGTTACCCTGCATTAATAGGGCATCTAGAAATTGATGATCTGACGGCATGGCCACGCATCTTACAAAGCGTAAAAAATATGCTCTTAGAGAAACATAGAATCGATCACATCACCCTACAAGCAGAAGCGCCTGGCATGGCCGAGGATGAGATAGCTGGTGATTATGCTTAATAAAAATTAAAACAAGCTAATCGAGAAATTCCAAAAACTATGCAATCGAAACGCGGAGAAAAATACTCCGACATAAGATTTTTGAAATTCTAAAAATCACTCCCCCCAGTAATAATGCGGCTTGTAGCACAATATTGTGCTACAAGCCGCATTATTACTGAACCTTCACTTTGGCTTTTTAGAAACTCTCATTGATATTTTTAATTCAAAAGCTGCTGAAAAAATCAAACCTCAGAAAATACCGGCTCTTGCGCCATCATTGGCTGCTGCACCTGCACCACGTCATGCCAGCTAATCAGACGTAATTCACCGCTGGCGTCTTCTACCAGGGCCGACAAGCTTTCTACCCAGTCGCCATCATTGCAGTACATCACGCCATCAATATCTCTGATTTCTGGTTTATGGATGTGACCGCAGATCACACCATCCAAACCACGTTTGCGTGCTTCATCGGCTAAGGCATTTTCAAATGAGCTGATATAGCTGACCGCATTTTTGACTTTGAGTTTGAGGTATTGCGATAGTGACCAATACGGTAGACCAGCGCGGGCGCGCCAGTTATTAAAGACTTGGTTGAACTTCAAAATCACGGTGTAAAGACTATCACCGACATACGCTAACCATTTGGCGCAGGCAATCACGCCATCAAAACGGTCGCCGTGCAACACCAGCATACGTTTGCCTTGTGCGGTCACATGTACCAGTTCATCCCTGACTTTGATACCACCAAAATCAAGATCGATGAATTGGCGTATCGATTCATCATGATTGCCAGGGACAAAAATGACATTGGTGCCCTTCTTGGCTTTTTTCAGTACGGTTTGCACTACGTTATTATGGACTTGATCCCAATACCAACGGCGTTTGAGCTGCCAGCCGTCAATGATATCGCCGACCAGATACAAATTCTCTGACTCAGTCGCCTGCAAAAATTCAAGTAGGCGGGCAGCCTGGCAACCAGTAGTTCCTAAATGCAGATCGGATATCCAGATAGTGCGGAAGCGCACCACATCTTTTTTGCTGGTTTTAAACAGTTTCTGATTTAAGAAGTGGTCGCCAGGTTTCATTATGCATTCTCCTCAGTACCGTAATGTTTAGCGTAACGATTATCCAAATTTGACAAAGGCAACATCACAAACAAGTCGGCGCAGTGGAAGTCCGGGTCCCAGGCAGGATCACCACAGACCCAGGCTCCGGCGCGCAAATATCCTTTGAGTAACGGTGGGATACGTGCCTCATGACCAACATCCATCTCATCAATCGGAAATGGCAAATGCGGCGTAACCCGATATTCCAGAGGAGCAAAGTCGTTCTCTTTAAAATTACGGTAAATCGCTGCCGCATTGTGGCCACCATCCGTCAGACTGATACTGGCGCAGCCAATCAGGTAGGTGCAGCGCTCACGACGCATATACGCTGCTAAGCCAGCCCACAGCATCATGATGACTGCACCGCTGCGATAATCAGGGTGAATGCAAGCACGCCCTGCCTCAGCGATGCTGCCGCGAATATTTTGCAAGCGAGATAAATCGAATTCTGTTTCGGAGTAATAGCGGCCGATATGTCTTGCGGCCGTTGGGCCAAGAATACGATAGGTGCCGACGACTTTTAAGGTCTTGGTATCGCGCACAATCAGATGATCGCAATGCTCATCGAACTCGTCTTTATCAAGACCATCGGGGTTGGTTAAGGCAGATAAACCCATTGCCTCGATGAATACTTTATAACGCAGACGCTGGACTTCTTTAATCTCTTTGGCGGTACTCGCCAGACTTAAACTTAATTTAGAAAAACTAGGATTGGCATCAGCAGGTATCGTGAGTAATCTCATATTGTCATCCTCTTCTTCATCCTATTTCAATTAATCTTAGACAATCTCATCTTGGGCATTGTGCTTTTAGACGGACGAAGATTAAATGAGGATTACTTCAACAAGATGACAGTTTGATGTCGCTTTTATGACAAGCAAAAATACAACAGGCTCAGTCCGTTATGGGCTGAGCCTGTTTGGGGTATAGCTGATTAAAGCTGATTAAGTATGGCTAATTAAGCTCGCTACTTATGTCATGACTGGCAGCGATTTTATGATTTTTTAAAAATCACTTTTCTTTCTTAGGACGTCCTGCCTTCAATGGCGCTAAGCCTGCAATCAAAGTTTTGAGGGAAGTGAGATCCGTCTTGTTCAGCAAGACTAGGCCTATGCGTAGCAATTGGCTTTTCTTAACTTCAATCCCTGCACTTAGACAAGCTTTTTTCACATGGCTTAAAACGACATATTCAGATTCTGGCATGGTGAAACTATCACGTACCAGTTTCTCTTTTTTAGCTTTTTCTTTATGCGCAGTCGCTGCACTTAATTTAGCAGCAGGCTTTGTTGCGGCCTTAACTGCTACAGACTTCACTACCGGTTTAGGCGTAGCCGCTTTTGCAATTTTTACGGTGTTTGGCTTAGCTAATACTTTTGTTTTTACCGCTGACTTTGCCACTTTAGTAACTGGCTTCGCTTTTGCTACAGCTACTTTTTTTGCTACAACTTTTTTAGCTACCGCTTTCACTTCTTCCTTTACGACAGGCGCTTTTGGCATCGCTTCCGGGTTGGAAGCCAGCTTCGCTGCTGTAGCAATTTTCTTTGCAGGAACTACAGCAGTTTTAATCACTGGCTTGTCTGCGCTGTCATCTAAAACTGGTTTTTTATTTGCAGTAGTAACCATTAATATCTCCAAAAAATGTAAACATATAAATAATATAAACTATTTATCTCAAACAAACAAATTAAAATTTATCCGGATTTTTAGCTAAACGAATATTCAAATCGAATATTCAGATTGATCAAGCCTAGTGTTTTTACGTGACACTCCTGTGACATGGCATCAAATTAACTATTTTAGTGATGCAGTAATGATCGATATCAATCATCGGATAGTCGTTATAATCCGAGTTTTTTACAGCAGTATTTTTTTACTCTAAGTCTATTATGAAATTTGCACACAACATCACCAAACGAATCAGCTTATTCGCCTTACTCAATCTGGTATTGCTCGCACCCATCCAAGCGGCGACTATGAACGGAGCTGGTTCTTCTGCCGCTGCACCGCTGTATAACACCTGGGCAGAAGCATATGCCAAGAAAAGTGGCGATGTATTGGATTACAAACCAATCGGCTCATCCGGTGGGATTAAGCAAATCAAGGCGAAGGAAGTTGACTTTGGTGCAAGTGATGTTGCACTGAGTCCGGCTGATTTAAAAAAAGATCAACTGATACAGTTCCCCTCCGCGATTTCTGGTGTGGTGCCCATCGTCAATTTGCCAGGGGTCAAATCGGGCGAACTGCGCTTAACCGGTGATGTATTAGCAGCTATTTTCTCTCGTCAAATTGTGAGCTGGAATGATGCGGCAATCACGGCTCTCAATCCAGAAATCAGTCTGCCGAAGAAAAATATTGAAGTCATCGTGCGTCAAGACGGATCAGGAACAACCTACAACTACACTGATTACTTAGGAAAGATGAGCAAGGATTGGCAAACAACGTATGGCAAAAATTTTACGATTAACTGGCATAAAGATGTAACCCAAGTCAAAGGTAGTAGCGGCATCGTTGCGACCCTCAAAAAAACGTCCTACTCGATCAGCTATGTTGATTACAACTATGTACTGCAAGACAAGCTTAGTAGCGTCCAGTTAAAAAATCGTGACGGGAAATTTTTAGCGCCAACGGCAGACAGCTTTGCTGCCGCGCTGAATGCCAGCCAATGGAAATCTAAAGCCATGTTTGATGAAATGCTGACAGACAAACCAGGCGCCAATGCCTGGCCCATCACTATGGGGACATTTGTCATCATGCCGCAAGTAACTAATAATCCAGACAAAACGCTGGCGGCGATTAAGTTCTTTACCTGGGGATTTATGCACGGCGACCGGTTTGTCAATCACGTGGATCTGGTGCGTCTGCCGGATGCGATCCAGGCAAGGGTATTTAAAGAAATGACGACGATCGTTGATGCCAACGGTAAGCAATTACGCTGGATTTTGGAATAAAATTTTTTAAATTAATCAGCCAATTTATCGTAAAAAATAGAGCGTGTTTGCAGGATAAAAAACCGCTCTGTTAAGTATGTAAATAATATACTCCCCATTATTTTTAAGAAATAATGCTCATTATCCAGATAATACCTGGACAACTCATATTTACTACCATCCAGTATATTAATTATAGTCATCCAAGATCATGCGTACATTCAATGCAATCTTGGATCGACTCAACGCAAGATTATTTTATTTTTTAACAGCAGAAGTGACTGAACGAATCTTCACCAAACTGACTGAAAACGCACCACAAATCAATAAAGCACCCGCCAGCCGGACCACATTTTCGGGATTACCACCCAACCAGCTTTGGTAATACAAAGGCAAGGTAAAAATCTGAATGATCATCGGGATCACAATAAACATATTAAAAATCCCCATGTAGACACCTGTACGCTCCGCCGGAATACAGCCAGCCAGCATGACATAGGGATTCCCCATAATGCTTGCCCAGGCCATACCGACACCAATCATCGGAATAAATAATAACGACGGTGTGTGGATCATAGGAATACTTAACATGCCAAGTCCCGCCAAGGTCAGGCAGATTGCATGCGTGATTTTTGGTCCATAGCGGCGGGTAAATGGCACCATCGCAAATGCCGCGACAAATGCGATAAAGTTATAAAAAGCGCCGATCTGCCCATTCAATAAACCTGCATCACGAAAACCCTGCGAGGTCTGATCGCTGGTACCAAAAATAGTCCTGCCTATCGACAACATGATGTACTGCCAATAGCAAAACATCGCGTACCACTGGAATAATTTAACCAGCGCTAACTGGCGCATGGTTAGCGGCATCTCTTTGATCGCCAGACCAACTTCGCGCAGTGTCGCTAACCAGCCACTTGGTTTGCGTTTGATCGCCGCTAACTCGTCAGCGGTCAACGGGATTTCTGGCGTGGTTTTGAGCGTCCATATGATCGATACGATTGAAAATACAGCTCCGATTAAGAACGCAGCAATCACAATATGCGGGATGTGATTGGCATTAACGGCATCTTTATTCATGCCAATCAAGACTAAGATAGAGGGCATTAAATACGCCAGCGTCTGCCCAAGTCCGGTGAATGCGCTCTGGGTTAAAAACCCGATTGAATGTTGGCTCTTATCTAGCTTATCGCTGACAAATGCGCGGTAGGGTTCCATCGTTACATTATTGGCGGCATCCAATATCCATAGCAAACTAGCTGCCATCCACAGCGTTGCGCTAAACGGCATCACCAGCAATCCCAGGCTACATAAAATCGCACCGAATAAAAAATAAGGTGTGCGTCGTCCCCAACGAGTTACTGTGCGATCGCTCATCGCACCAATCAAGGGTTGCACCAACAAGCCCGTAACAGGTCCTGCCAGCCACAGATAAGGCAAACTGGCTTCATCCGCGCCGAGATATTTGTAAATCGGACTCATGCTACTTTGCTGCAAACCAAAACTGAACTGAATACCGAAAAAGCCAAAGTTCATATTAATGATTTGCCAAAACGATAGCTTAGGCTTAGTCAAAATACCTCGAACGCTGCTGATCACGCTGGTCACATTAGTCACGCTGCTCATACGGGTGTTCCTTTACTGAGTTCGTCCTTCAAAGACTCTGCAGCCCACCGCTCTTGCCATTGCCGATAAAAATCAAGGTCCGCCGCGACTGCACCACGCACACCGCAAATTGCGGCGGCAAACTGATGCGCCCTCCGTAAGCTGACATCCAACGACCATCCCTGAACCAGGCCCAATAAATAAATCGAAGAGAACGCATCCCCCCCACCGACGGTGTCCACCACTACGGTATTCAGCGTATTTTTTCCACTATCGAGATAACGACCTTCGCGATCAAAATAAGCATAGCCACGTGCGCCCAAGGTCACGATAACCGCCTGCAAACTAAACAGGCGCATTAAGATCTGTATCGCCTCTTGCCAGTCTGCCGGCTCACTATTGATATTGAGCTGGTGCGCAGAATCCGTTTGCAGGTAGATTTGGTACAAAGTCAGTAATTCATCTTCATTCAACTTAAGTACGTCGGCGCTATGCAAGGACGTATCAATCGTCGACATACTGAACTGCATACTACGTAAATTTAAATCAAGATATTTCAATGCCTTGGTTTGATTAAGCAAGGCATACAAAGCGCTGCGGGAAGTCATACTACGTTGTGCCAAGGTACCGAAATACATGATGCCTGCGTTAGCTTTATTAATAGTTGAAAACGTAGACGATGCTTGCTCAGCGTCGATGTAGTCATACGCCTGATCTGGCAGAATCGTAAAGCGATGCTGCGCTTTATCGCCGCCCTCGTCTTGCTCTACCTTGACCAGTCCAGTCGGATAATCCACATCAGTTTGCAAGCCATCTTGTCGCAGGCTAAACCGCTGCATTTCAGTACGGACTAATTCAGCAGAAGCATCTTGTCCGACGCGCGAAATGAATAAGGGATCGCAAGCAAAATAACCTAATATACGCGCCACATTAAAAGGTGCCCCACCAATAATTTTTTGATGAGGAAATTGATCAATCAATACCTCGCCAAAAATCGTGACTTGCATGCTAATTGGGTTACTCACGATACGACTCCTGCTTCAGTATTTGTTATTGGAGTAAGCCAGACTTGTGACCATGGTTCTAGCTGAAGCTCCAGCAGATTTTGGCTTTCGATAGCGAGTGGAATCTCTTGCTGAGCAGAGGTGGCAAGAAGATTTTTCCAGCGAACGACATGCGAGATCGTCGCAGGTAAATTACTAAATAGCGTTGAGCAATCTAAGCTAATTTTCTTATCAGAAAAATTACCGATAAAAATAAATTGATCACTGTCAGTAGAAAAACTACCTCTTGAAAATACCAGGACTTCTGGCTGACTGAAATGCAATAACTGGCGTGGCTGATTTGCTGCCAGTTGGTTTAACTGGCGACGCAATTTAAGCAAATGACAAAGCCCCGCAAACATTGCACCAGCATCGCTTTGATCGTCGTATCGCGCGGCAAATGCAGCAGCATCCAATACTGGACGATGTAGCCAGCGACTGTCTTGCGCATTAGCAGAGTTCTGACGGTAATCAGAATCATTGGCCAGGGCTAATTCATCACCCATATAAATGACGGGCATACCACCAAAACTCAGTGCCAGACCGTACATTAACAACAGGCGACGCAAGGCAATTTGGGATTGTTCCGGCGTAATAGCCGCGGCATATCCGGCTAATGCAGATGCCATACCAACACTGCCATGAACCGCGCTGGGATCGCTCGCCTGAAAGCTGGCTCCTCTGGCAAAACTATCTCCATCTCCAGCAAAAAATTGCGCTACTTTAGATAGCCGTTGTTGCACATCTGAGGTACATTGACTCGCCTCTGGGCGTAATACATTCCAGCCGATATCATCATGACAGCGCACATACGTCAGCCATGAGGCCTGATCCGGCAACACTGGCGTGCCTAGTATTACCTGTTTGATCAACTCGGTATTTTGCTCCGCCAATGCAACCCAACTAGCTGCCATTAAACTACTGTGATAAGCAATATGGCACTCTTTCACAACGCCATCTGCGCTGCCCAGATACGCGGGTAACTCTGCTGTCGGGACAATCGCTTCCGCCTTTAACAATACGCCAGGCGCAGCAATATCAACAATGCTTCGCAATGCTTGTAGTATCCAATGCGCCTCTGGCTGATTCATACAATTGGTTTGCTCACGTTTCCATAAAAAAGCAGTGGAATCTAATCGGAATACTTCTATCCCACGGTTGGCAAGACGCAATAAGGCAGCAGCCATGTCAGCAAAAACAGAGGGATTACTATAGTTTAAATCCCACTGATAAGGATAAAAAGTGGTCCAAACCCAGGACTGCATTTCCTCGATAAAACTAAAATTACCTGGTGCTACCTGGGGAAAAACTTGTCCTAAAGTCGTTTCAAATTCATCCGGTTTTTGTCGATCCGCATAGTGATAAAAATAATTCTGATAATGCGGATCACCCTGCTTCGCTGCCATCGCCCAAGGATGGTCATCTGCAATATGATTCAAAATAAAATCAGAGCATAAACTGATATTGGCATCACGCAATCGGGTGGTCAGTGCTTGCAAATCTTCCATACTACCTAGACGCGGTTCTATCGCATCAAAATCAGCTACTGCAAAGCCTCCGTCGTTTTCACCTTGGCGGGCTTTTAAAAATGGCAGTAAATGTAAGTAGCGCACACCCATCTCTGTCAGGTGAGGAATCTTATCGGTCACGCCAGCTAAGTCTCCGGCAAACCGGTCAACATAAGTGCAATAGCCCAGCATATCTTGGCTGGCAAACCATCCAGGTGTTGCGCTGCGACTTTGGTCTAATTGGCATAGCGCAGACGAGCGCTGGGCAGCCAATTGACCGACGCTATTCATCAACTGAATAAGCCATGTAGAAAACTGTTCGGCGCTCCCAAGGCGATCTGCATATAAGCTTTGCAATTTATCGATTAGAGCTGGCGCTTGCGTCTCAAAACGTAAACGTATTAAGGCATGCTGCGATGATGGCAACTCAGAGAGCAAAGACGCAAGACTGCGATGTAACAAACTAGAAGGCATTATTTAGCAAGACAAAAAGAAGAAAAAAACTCCCGCAGAAGGAGAACACACAACGGGAGTCAAAGTACTGCTGGACTGGATAAAACACCGTGGAAATCTCCACGGCATTATTTGGACTAATTTGAGACGATCAATTATTTAAAACGAGTATTTCAAAGTAGCGCGGATCGTGCGTCCGTTGATTGAGCGAGCAGCATGACCGTCGCCCTCCACTTCGGTATAGCCGATTGAATTAAACAAATTATTCGCGCTTAAGGAGACTTGTGTACGCTCATTAATTTGGTAATTAACGAAGGCATTGACCACTCTAAATCCTGGCAAATTTAAAGTATTGGCATCATCACCAAATGACTTGGTTGTACCGATCACGCTAGCACCAAATACCGTATCACCGATGGTATAAGTTGGTGCAATCTGATAGATCAAATCAGCCTGACGGCGGGGTGTCTTGCCGATAATCGTTGGATCATTTGCCCCAACTATTTTTGCATTGGTATAAGTCAAGCCGCCAGCCATACGGAATTCATTAATGCGATAACTGGCTTCAACTTCGATACCTTTAGCATCGTAATTATTAGAGGTAAATTTTTGCGTCGTTGCTTCGTAATTAGACTCGGCCGTTTTAGCCTGGAAGAAAGTAACAAAACTGCTAAAGTCACCCGTCTTCCACTTCACACCAGCCTCATTTTGCTTGACGATATTAGTGCTGATCGGTGTCGATCCATCCAGTGGATTGCCAAACATAATGCGATCCGCATTGAAGGCAATACCGTCGCTCGTACGTGCAAATAAAGCGAGGTCTTTTGTCAGACGATAATTGGCACCTAATGAATACGAAGTGTGATTAACGCTGTAATCGATAAACTTAGTATTAGCCGCGCTATACAGTTGATTAACTGCCTGATTATAAGTACCGGAAGCATTCTGTTTATCGTAGCGCAGACCACCATCAATATTCCAATTACCCGATTCCCAACCGAGGTTGAGATACGTCGCATTGGTCTTGTATTGCGCATCGATATAACGGTTACAGCAACCCCCAAAGACATCGGTTCCTGCTGCTAATAGACCGGGCGAACCCGCAATCGTTGCGCTGGAATTTAGCAGCGCTGGCTTGTCGCCGCTGGACTGCATCAGGTATTGATTGAAGTTCCAGGTCACGCCCAGATTTTGGATAGAGGAATACAAACCAGCTGTTGCGGCCAATTTACCGCTACCAAGTTCGAATACTTTGGATACTTTCAGATCATTGACCGTACTACCGACATCATCCAGGGAAGTATTGAATACCGTTGCAGTGAACGCAGCACCGTTATACGCCTTACCCGCATTAGGGCCGGTGGCATAAGTCATACCGGTTTGTACATTACTGTTATCACTTGGGAAAATCGAAATGAAGCGACCAGAATTATTCGACTTCCGAAACTTATCGTCCAGAGTCCAACCCTCGCCAAGCTTGAACGAAGCTTCTGCGCCGAACGCATTATTGACGACATGCAAACCATCGTTCACATTGGTGGAGGTTTTGCTGTTGTTACCGTTCAGTACGATATCGCGGGTCCAGTACGGTGAATAGAAGCTCGCTGTGCGTGGATCAATCCCCGGCAATTCTGAGATGGTGCCGTTAACTGTTTTCACAGGCACAGGCATGTTCATCGGAGTCTTATCATCCAGATGTTTAAAGCTTAAGCGGATGTAACCATTGTCCAGTTCATGCGTAATATTCGCCCTAATCTGGCCGCCATCTTCTGCGGTAACACCAGCAGGACGCGCGCCATCACCGCTGCGATAAAAACCCGCTACAAACATCCGTGTCTTGTCGGAAATCGGTGTACCAAAATCAAAATCGTAACGAGTCTGATCAAAATCCAGACCTTTAGTAATCCCGATACTGCCGCCTTTTTCACGCCCATTTTTAGTAATGAAATTGATAATGCCGCCCGGAGAATTAGTCGCCATCGTTGAGGCAGTACCGCCACGGACAACTTCTAAATGACTGAGCCCGCCATCAGCACGTAAGAACATATCCGGCGTCACAAAAGCGATATCACCAAACTGTAAAATGGGTAATCCATCTTCCTGAAACTGAACATAACGCGCACCACCGGCAGAGATCGGTACACCACGCACGGTCAAGTTAGCATTGCCTTCACCACCAGAGGATTCGGCACGCACACCCGGAATCGCACGCAAAATTTCTGCTGCATTGGTAGGCGCTGATTGGGCGATCTGGTCTGCATCCAGCGTACTGATAGAAACACTGGCCTTCATCTTAGACGTACGTAGCGGTGTACCCGTTACGACTACGCTATTCAGATTGAGAGAATTTTTTTCATTGTCGGCACTTGGCGTTGCCTCTTGCGCCCAAGCAGAGTTCATTTGCAAAACAGCCAGTGATACCAAGCCGGCTATGCGCGTCATTTTGATGCGTGATGATGTCATTTCTGTCTCCGTTTTTTTCGGTTTCGCCAAATTTCTTCAAACACAATGCATGCTTGATTTGGCTCTTTATTTTTGCTTCTCTTTATTTTTACTGCTCTTAACAATCTTATTTTGCGTCGTTTTGCGTATTTATTTTATGCATTCACTTTACGTATTTACTTTACTTCAGCGCACTGTTCTCTTACTAAAACGCTGTGTTTCAACGGACTAAAGAAAATAACAAAAGACCTCCAGCAATCCTCGTAGATTTTTGGAATTCTCCAAAAACACTCGTCAAACATATTCTACAAACATTGCTGAAGATCTTTTGAACCATGGGCGACCAGTAAGTGAATGGATTATCGGTCAAATAAATAATCATTGCAATCGATTGCAATAACGCAGTGCAGCAAAGCACTTATTTAGTGCAATCAAGAAATAGGAATTTGATATTGTTCGCGGTAAATATCTTAACTATTCCCAATTGTCATTAAGCAAAAAACTATCGCCTTTACTATGGTCAAAGCAGAAATTTTCAAGATTAAATCGGAAATTTTCAATGCAAAAAGGATAAGTACCCTGGCCACAATCGCTTGTCACAATTGTGCAACATACTAAAAATGTAAATCGTTTGCTGATGCGGCGCAGCATGAATTTCGAGAGAAATTCTACATCTAGATGATTTAAAAACACAAAAAATCTAAGAATTGCAACCGTTTGCAAATATTTGCAATCAAAGCAGAAAACTGATTGTCATAGAATTCAAGCTAGAAGCCTTAGTCGACCAGATTACAAACTGCTGGTACGAGAAATCAATTGGGTAGGCAACAGTCGCGGACTAACTGCATCGTGTTCGACAATCGACAATAAGGCTTGCACCAGCGCCTGCCCTGCTGCTGCCATAGGTTGTCGCACTGTGGTGAGTGGAGGATGAAAATAACGGGCAAGTTCAATATCGTCATAACCGACTACGGCGACATCTTCTGATACGCGGTATTTTTTATCCCTGAGTGCATTGATTGCCTTCATCGCTAACAAATCACTGCAGGCAAACAAGGCATCAAAGGGGATTTTACGGGAGCACAACTCTTCTACTGCGAGTCGGCCGCCGTCTTCTACAAATGAGGCTTGTACGACCAGATTGGGATCTAAGGGGAGTTGAAAACGGCTCAGCGCGTTGCAATAGCCTTCATAACGCTGCGCCATTTCTGGCAGTTGGGTATCGCCAAAAAATGCGATACGCTTTCTGCCGGACTGAATTAAATGTTCGGTCGCTAAAAAACCGCCGCTGACATTATCGCTACCAACGGTCACATACAATTGTTGTGGCAATTGTGCGCCCCAGACCACAATCGGCACCCGGCGCGCTGCCAGTTGATTAAGCTGATCGTGATGACGCCATTGCCCGATCAAAATCACGCCAAGCACTCTGCCGGTATCATAAATTTGTGCGGCCGAGTCCAGTTGCTCAGCATCCACCCGCGACAGCAACATATCGAAGCCGCGATCGGTCAATGCATCGGCCAGACTACCTAACATGCTTAAGAAAAAAGGGTCCGATAAATGTTGTCGTGTTGTCGTATCGTAAGGCACCACGACTGCTACCGTTTTATTTTGTTTAAGGCGTAAATTTTGTGCGCCGATATTGATGGAATAATTTAATGAGCGTGCTAACTCTTCTATTCTTTTCTTGGTCTCGTCATTGACTAAGGAGCTGCCACTAAGAGCACGTGACACGGTAGAAGTAGAGACGCCTGCCAAGCGGGCGATATCGGCCATTTGCAGTCTTCGCTGCTCTGCGCTGGCAGAGTCTGGTTTGCGGACGGTAGTCATCTGGCTTGGCGTCTTTGTCATGTCATTTCTTTGCTTTACATCGGTAAAAACTATTATAAAACTCAATCGCCATTCTGCGTAGCAAAATGCAAACAAAATCAGCTTCGAGGCTACATACAAGGCACTGTGTGCTGCCGCACTGACTGAACTATCGCCGAGCTTTACGATGCGCTCATCCTGAGCATTCGCTCTATCACCACTATTGCTTGACCTAGATCAAAGCGTAATCGACAGATTTTATCTACCTTTAGCTCTACGGTCAGGTAAGACATCTTGACCTAGATGAAAAGTAACGCGTGCCATATCAGCATGAAAGCAGCGCTAAGCAGCGCGAATCGTCAACACATCAACTAATTAGGAAAATAATGAACAGTACGCATAAAGCCTATCTCATTGGGGGCGGCATTGGCTCTTTGTCAGCCGCCGCCTTTATGATCCGCGACGGCGGCGTGAGCGGTAAGCAAATTACGATTTTTGAAGCGATGCCACTCCTTGGCGGCAGTCTCGATGGCGCGGGCAATCCAGAGCACGGCTACACCTTGCGTGGTGGACGTATGCTAACTACTGACAATTACGAATGTACCTGGGATTTATTCAATAGCATTCCTTCATTGAGCAATCCGGCGCAAAGTGTATTCGATGAAACCGTTGCGTTTAATCTCAAAAACATGCCGCATTCTATGGCACGTCTGGTAGATAAAAATCGCTTCAAAGTGGACGTCACGTCCATGGGATTTAGTATGCAAGACCGGATGGAGCTGCTAAAACTAAGCGAGGCTGATGAAGCCAGCTTGGGGAACAGCGCCATCACTGATTGGTTATCGCCAACATTTTTTGAAACCAAATTCTGGTTTATGTGGGCGACTACGTTTGCCTTCCAACCCTGGCATAGTGCGGTGGAATTTAAGCGTTATCTGCACCGCTTTATGATGGAGTTTTCTCGCATCGAAACCTTAGCTGGTGTAAAGCGCACTGTGTATAACCAGTTTGATTCACTGGTACGTCCGTTGTTAAGCTGGTTGCAAACTCAGGGTGTGAACTTTGTGACTAACTGCACTGTAACGGATATGGATCTCGTCACGCAAAATGACAAAATCGTCGTCACTGCCTTGCATTGCCATCGCGATGGTAAAGATGAAGTGGTTACCGTTGTTGATGGCGATATTGTGTTTTTCCAAAATGCGTCCATGACCGATGCCTCTAGTTATGGCTCCATGAGCGCCGCCCCGGTAAAGCTGACCAAACACGATAGTAAAGGCTGGCGCTTGTGGGAAAAGATCGCCGTAAATCGTCCTGAATTTGGTAACCCTGCCGCCTTTAATTCCAGCATCCCGGAATCGTATTGGGCATCGTTTACGGTCACACTCAAAGACAGTATTTTCTTCGATAAGATGGAACAATTTACTGGTAACCGGGCAGGTACTGGCGGCTTGGTGACGTTTAAAGATTCCAATTGGTTTATGTCGGTAGTGCTTGCACATCAACCGCATTTTGCGGATCAGCCAGAGGGCGTGCAGGTATTTTGGGGTTATGCGCTACACCCAGATCGCATCGGTAATTTTGTAGCCAAACCAATGGCGGAATGCAGCGGAGCAGAGATTTTGCAAGAGTTGTGCGGTCATCTCAATTTTGATCAGGCCAGTTTTGCCAATGCCAATTGCATCCCTTGCCGCATGCCATATATCACCAGCATGTTTATGCCAAGGACAAAAAATGATCGCCCATTGCCAGTACCAGCGAATTCTAAAAATCTTGCCTTCGTCAGCCAGTTTGTAGAGATTGCTGACGATGTTGTCTTCACCGTGGAATATTCGGTACGGGCGGCACAAATGGCTGTGTATGAACTACTTAAAATCGATAGGGAAGTCCCGTCAATTCATCATCATGACGAGTCCATCAAGGTGAAGTTTGATGCGCTGATTAAGGCATTTAAGTAGGAACTAAGTAGGCACTAAGTAGCAGACAATTGGTGATATATCGTAGCAGGTGATAGTATTTTTATGATCAGACAAGAGGATGAATAATAAATACTATCACCTAGTATATTTTAAGTGTCCATATAATCATTGGACACTACGACATTTTTAATAAAAATAATAGGGAGTATATTCAATTCAGGTAGAAATATTGCCCTGAAAGCTTGGAACTGCCGGCGTAAAAATCAGCTGTGCTTCAAAACGGTTCCGTACTAGCGTACGGTCAGCGCAAGAAATCGGCTCTTATGCCTAAGGCGGTTCGCCAGACAATCTTCTGCGAACATATTCGTTTCAGCGATACACTAATCGTCGCTATGGCATCTTGATCAAACTCAACGCATCCTATTTATTTTGTGAAAGTCGCTTATGACCCGCCTCATCGTACTCGGCGCCAGTGGTTTAGTAGGTCAACAAATCTTGGCGCAAGCGCTGGCCAATGAGGGCATCAGTCATATCATCGCGCCCACCCGACGCCCGCTAGCAGATGCCCAACGTCGTCACGCCAAGCTGGAAAATCCGATTATCGATTTTGATCAGCTACCAGCTGATGCCCTATGGTGGAAAGCCGATGCCGTTCTCTGCGCGCTTGGCACCACCATGCGCCAGGCTGGGTCACAAGCTGCGTTTTACCGGGTAGATCATGATTATGTGGTGGATGCAGCGAAATATGCATTTGCTGCCGGTACCACATGCTTTGTACTCAACTCATCCATGGGAGCCAAACTCAATGCCAGTTCATTTTATTTATGCGTCAAAGCAGAAACCGAACGTGATCTGGCGGGATTGGGATTTATATCTCTGATGCTAGTCCGTCCCTCGCTATTGGACGGTGGCGAACGGCCAGAAAAACGCTGGGGGGAATCGTTTGCAATCAGTTTCAGTAAATTACTAGGACCACTCGTCCCAAAACGTCTACGCCCGGTCTCCACAAGCAAAGTGGCAGCAGCCATGATTAGTGCGGCCTTAAAAGCCACGCCCGGCGTGGTAGTGATTGAATCAGAACAATGTCAGTTGCTGTAATTAATCCAGTCCGTCGCAAAACCACCGGGTAAACGCATTGCCAACTGCGTTAACAAACACTATCGATATTGTGAGCTGCAAGAAATGCCGCCGCTCTCAAAATACATCAGTTTGACTTCATTCAAAATATTCACATCAATTGCGCATCACGCTGCAGCAATGCGGAAATGTTGAAATTAAATCAAGTTTATGTTTCAATGGAATGGCTACGTTCGCCGTCTGCACGGCAACTGCCCCCCCTAATTTCCTTTTGACGGAGCACACATGAAGCAAGCTGTATCAACCCTCGTATCAATACTGGCACTCGCGGTACCGCTGGCAACCCATGCTGGTACAACGATTGACCTAAAGAAGATAATCACCGACAGCATCTCAACCCAGAATCAAGCCCCCGCTACCACACCTGCGAGTGGCAACACGGCAAATTCAGGAAAGTCGACCCCGTCCGGCAACGCAGCGGGTAGGAGTAACAGTCCGTCGCGTAATAGCTCGGAAGGACCCGATTCAGCCGAGGTCAGCGCAGTGCTAGCAAAACTTAATTTGCCAGATATTGCTGGCATCAAGATTGGTATGAATATCGATGAAGCGCGCCGTCTTGCACTCAAGGCAAATCCGAATTTCAAGTTCAAAAAGACCGATTTTACCTGGATGAGTTCTAGTTTCAACGGTGTTGAAGCCGATGTGCGAACCACCTCGCCTGACGACTCTTACGGTAGCGGTGAGAAGTTCGTCCTGTTGTACAACGAGGCTGGGACCGTCTTCATGGTATTGCGCGCCTTCACAAACCTGCCGTCAGACAAAGCGATCCCAGTGGCCGTACTGCAGCGCTCTGTCGCAGCGAAATTCGATGCACAAGGAATCGACAACGCAACGCGTCCGGATTTTCTCGGGCTAGCGAAGTGGCGCTACGACATGAACGGCAAACTCAGCATGAACGACAGAGGACCCAATACCGACAGTCCATGCCAGGGGGATTTGATACCCGGCGCCCCCGAAGTGAATGCGATGTTGCTCCATCCTTCGCCCAACTGTGCACTAAATATTATGGTTACGTCGCACTTGGCTCCTAGGTCGGGCTTGGTCAATACCTACTGCGTATCCATGGCAGCCCCATGGCTAGTGCATGATATTGGCGTCGTCAATGCCAAGGCTGCGGGCGCCGAGGCGAAGCGCCGCGCCGAGCAAGATAAAGCCAAGGGCAATGTGCCGCAGTTGTAGTTGGGAACAGTGGGCCATAAAAGATGAGCCAGCGAAGTCCTGCAGAGAAATCGGACATCAGCGCGATTGTTATAGTCGCATTGCGCCATGGCAGGTTGAAAAAAATCTAAGCACTGAGATCAGTTTATGCTCAAAACCGCTGTCTTTGCTAAGGTTTTTCGATCCACTTTGTGCAACTTCGTTGACTCGGGCATCGCTACCAAATGATCAATGCGGCTCCATTCAATTGCCCGCTCGCGCCATGCCGTGTGATGACCTGAGCAAAGTTGAGCCAGACCTAATTGGCTCGTGCTTCGCACCCCTCGGTCGGTTCGCGGCGAATCACCACTTCTTCCACAGCGCCATGGCGGTTACTGGTTGTATGCGACAAGCTGGCGCCAGGCGGGCGCCACGGTCATGCTATGTAATTTGATAAGTTGAAAGAATATATAGCGTTGGCTAGACGGATGTTAGGAAATACGTACTAAACAACGTAATAGAATTTGAAGGTTTGAAAGCAGCATACATTAGAGATTAAATCAGAACAGTGCCAGTTGCCGTAACTAGTCTACGGGAAAATATACGATCTTCCTCTATGCGCGAAGAAAAGTCCGTCGCAGACACCACCGGGCAAACGCGTTTCGAACTGCGTTGACAAATATCTATCGCAGTATTGCGTATCCCTTTGCATCTCTCTTGATATCTTGGCCCAAAGCTACATCTAGTGAATCAACGCGCACGCATTTACGTAATTCCTATTTATATTCTGCTACACACTTCGCTAGCCAAGGGCTGTATGTCTATATCATCACTGCAATTTGCCTGGAAAAATTTCATCAGCTGGATTCGTTTTTTAGTTCTACCCGAGCCAGACTCACTTGATCATTCATTTTCTGTAAAGCAGATCGGGGAATTACATAGCGTCACACTAAATCCCGACGCACATGCGATTGATGACCAAACTTGGAAAGATTTATTGGTACAGCAATACGCAACAGTATTATCAAAAGAAGTCAGTATTTTTGGTCAACAGATACTGTATCAACGCTTGCGTACTGGGCTTGGCGATGAGCAATGTGCAAAGCTGTCTGAGCGACTGCAAACACTGACGCAAAATCCGTCCGTGTTAGACGAGCTGCATGATGTATTCCAAAACCTGCGTAAAGCCGACGCCGAGATTGCAGGCTTATTATTTCGTGATTCAAATCAGATCAGCTTACCTGGCTGGCATCGCTATACTTGGTTAATAGCTGCGACATTTTTTGTATCACTTGGTGCGACATTGCTGCATCCATTCGCCGGGATAACTGCGTCACTTTCGCTGCTAGGACTGTTTGCCATACAGATTCATTATCATTCGGCGATGCATCTCTGGAATCACTCCATGCGCTCACTCAATCAGTTATTGGGCGTATGCAGTGTGCTTGGGAAACGTACAGAAATAGATCTGAAAGAGTTTGCTGATAATAGAGTCCGTGCCGGGAGAATCAACCGGAAATTAACACGACTGCCTAGTATTGATGCCATCATTCCAGGCACCAGAGCGTATATCGACTGGTTAATGATAGCGAATGTCAGGCATTATTTTAAGAGTGTATTGCACGTCTATGCCAATATCGATTTTCTACGCGACTGTTATTTGCGTACATCAAATTTAGAAGCAGACATCGCTTTGGCACGTCATCTGTTAGATCAAAACAATACTTGTTGGGCAGAGCGCCATCAATATAAGCAGCTTGCATTTACTGAGGCAGTACATCCACTGCTACATCAGGCGCGGCCGCTATCAATTGGGCTGGAGTCCAAGGGTGCATTTATTTCCGGCAAAAATGGCATTGGTAAAAGTACCCTGCTACGCACCATAGGAATAAATCTGATCGTCGCCCGTGCATTTGGATTTTGTTATGCCAAGACCGCCAACGTATCAACACGTCCGGTCTATGCAAGTATGCAAAATGAAGATTCTTTATTGGGTGGCGAGAGTCTGTACATCGCAGAACTGCGACGTGCCAAAGAATTACTCACCGCAGCCAATGGGACGCATCAGGGCATTTACATCATTGATGAAATTTTCCGCGGGACCAACCATAGCGAATCAGTTTCTGCCGCCGCAGCGGTATTAAAAACACTAGCGCAAAAAGGTCTGGTAATCGTCTCATCACATAATCTGGTGCTCGCGCCACTGCTAGAAAAATGGCTCAATTCGCTTTACGTAACAGCAACCGATGACAACGCACAGAACTTAATATTGCGCCCTGGAATACTGGCACATACCAACGGTATCGCCTTACTGTCATCGCACGGTTTTGGCGAGCAAATTGAAGATAATGCAGGCAAAGTATTTAACTGGTTAAACAGCTATCTTGCGCGACCAACCGATGACTGTAGCCATGTGCTTGAAATGTAATTACATGAAATCACAGAGTCGGCATTTAAAACTGCACATGATTGACTGAACCGCCATCAACATACCAATTTGCACCTGCGACAAAACTTGCTGCGGGACTGGAAATAAAAGCGACAACTCGCGCAATCTCTTCTGCTGTAGCTAGGCGCCGCATGGGGTTGCGTTTAATAATTTTTTCGAAAGTCTCAGGTTCTTCTCGACTTACGCGATCCCATAATCCACCGTCAAATATGGTGTCCCCGGGAGAGACTGTATTCACCCGAATTGTCGGCAGCAGACGCGTGGCTAGAGATTTCATGTAATGCACCATTGCCGCTTTTGCTGCTCCATAAGGTGCAGAAGTCGGTGCCTCCAGCGAGCCTGCTTTAGAGCCAATGTATGTGATTGCAGCATGAGAAGATTTTTGCAGATATGGAATGACTGCCTCTGTTGTGTTGACCGTCGCCTGAATATCTGTTTGGATACTGGCAGCCCAATCCATACTGATCGCGCTCACGTTCGGAATGAAAATATCAACATGACCGGTCTCAGCCATCCACGTTTTAAAATCGTCGATCTTAGTCACATCAACAACGTAGCCACGAACAGTTCCGGGAAGTTGCTCAACTAAACGAAGTGATCTGTCAATCTGCACCTGACCTCTGGCGCAAAAAGAAACCGTGCAACCTTCACTCGCCAGAGCATGGACAATCGCCGCGCCTATTCCGGCAGAACCACCGGTCACAATGGCATGAAGACCTGATAGCTGAAGATCCAAAAGAACCACCTTTCGTTGCAGAGTCTATTTTTCAGACAAGGAAATCTAGTGCATTTGATAAAAAATCAGAATGAAAATTGCGGCCAATATACCGGTCACGACAACCAACAGATAGCTGATCAATGACAATATGACGCCACCTTTAAATAGAATAGGAGCGTTATCTGTGTTGGTGGCTTTTGGTCCCAGATACCATCCACCCAGCAATAACTGTAAGGCTAAGCCAATAATAAAAGCGAAGTAAACCGGTAAGACTCTGCCAGTGACATTATTTAATATCGTTGTAATCGTACTCAATACAGAAACAATGACGCCGTATATTAATGCATGAGTCCAGCGTAACTGTGTACGTTTATACAAAAAAGCTGCCAGTTTGATGAGCAATGCGAAGATGCATGGCATCAGTAACAATGGCAGAAAAGAGAAGGCAAGTGACATTGTGTTTCCTGATCAATCGATATGATGGTGATATTTAATTTAATCCAGAGGCGCAGTCCGGTAACGATTCACCTCAGACGCACTGACCACACCGGCCTGATTGCCCCAGGCATTGCGCGCATACGACAACACTAACGCGACCTCGCCATCGGTCAGCGTCGGTGCAAATGGGGGCATGCCGTAAGGTCTTGGATTGCCTGCGGTTGTTGCAGGGAAGCCGCCCGATAATATGATGCGGATAGGATTGCCTGCATTACTCATTAAAATTGCAGGATTCGCTTTAAGTGCAGGATAGATTGTCCCTGCGCCTTTGCCTTCTGCGCCGTGGCAATCAATGCAGTGATTTTTATAAATACTGCCGCCCTCTTGCATGATGCGCGCCATCTCTTCTTTGCTTTCGCCACGGTTAGCAATGGCACGGTCCAGTGCATCTGGCTTGGGCTTGCTAGCGGCGGGCAATGCTTGTAAATAATTCGCCATTGCGTGGATATCGTAGTCGTTGAGATATTGCAAACTATTGACAACCACTTCTGCCATCGGGCCGGATGCGTGGGCTTTTTCTGATACGCCTGTGTGGAGTAAGGCACTGACCTGATCGCCCGACCAGTTGCTTAACATAGCGTCATCCGCTGCCCCATCTTTAGCCACTAAGGATGGTGCGTACCAATGGCTGATCGGCATGACTGCCCCACCTAATTCATTCCCCGTATCGCTGGCACCGAGAGCATTGCGACTGGTGTGGCAAGCGCCACAATGTGCCAGACCTTTTACCATATAGGCACCTCGATTCCAGTCAACACTTTGTTTACTGTCACTCTGATATTCGCCCGGACGGAAATATAAAGCGCGCCAGAATGCCAGTAAAGGACGTTGATCATACGGAAAGCGCAAAGCATGCGCCTGATTCTCGCGTTGAATTGCGGGGATCGATTTGAAGTAGGCAAACATCGCGTCGGCATCTTTCCGCATGATCTGGGTGTAATTCGTAAAGGGAAATGCGGGATACAACAAGCGACCATCTTTGGATTTGCCGTTATGCAGCGCATTCCAAAACTGATCGGCGTTCCAGCTACCAATACCGGTAGCGACGTCTGGCGTTAAGTTGGGCGAGATAAAATCACCAAACTCAGAAGAAATTACCCGACCGCCGGCATAGGCCAATCCGCCTCGCGTGGTGTGGCAGCCCATGCAATTCGCTGCGCGCGCAAGATATTCACCTTTAGTAATCTGCGCCGCAATATTGCTGGCGGTTGTTGGCGCAGATGATATCGCCGATGCAGGCTGTTCCGACCGTATAACAACGGTATCACCTAAATAATAGCCATACGCAAATAAGGCAGAAGTACCCGCCACCAATACAACTAACATCGCTAAGAAAATACGCTTCATTTACTTAGCTCCCATTAGCGGTACGCTGCCACAACGCATAGGCAAAGATGCGGTCATGTCTTTTGCTGCGATTGGCAGCGGATCGGCAGGTAGGGCTTGTGACGCCAGCCATGCAGATACCGCGCTTACATCTTGGGGACTTAATTTTTGGGCAATCTGCTCCATACAATCCGGTGCTTGCGCATGTCTGCTACCCGTTTGCCAGGCACCAAGTTGCCCGTTAATATAATCACGCGGTAATCCAAGTAAGCCGGGGATAAAAGGAGCAACACCGGTCATCTTTTCGCCATGACAGGATACACAGGCAGGGATTTTTTTCTGCGTATCACCATGCTGCACCAACTGCCGCCCGCGTTCTATCGATGCAGCCGGAATATCCAATTGCTGCGGTGCTGGATAAGGCGGATGCTGATCGGAGAAAAACGTAGCGATCTCTTGCAGGTAAGCGTCTGACATATTACCCACCATATAAGTCATGACAGGATACGTGCGCTTGCCGTCTTTAAAATTTTTCAACTGATTAAACAGGTATCCCTCCGGCTTGCCTGCAATACGCGGATAGTAGCCATCATTAGCCGCCCTACCCTGTTTGCCGTGACAAGAAGTGCATGCCATGAGCCGCTGGCTTAAGGTATCTGGTACAGCTTGCGCCATAGCAGCTTGGCTGAACAGTAAACATACAACTGAGAGCGTCACTAGCGCTGGCAGCCTTGGTAGCAAGGCGCTTGCCTTCAGTCGCTTTATTAGTAAATCAGATGTGAACAGTGGGAGTGTCATAGAAGAGCTTAGTTTGATTGCACTTGCAAACCTAAATACAAATGCCATTGTTGAGGCAATCAATAGGTTCTCTATTATGACCTCTTCACTAAGCCTCTGGGACGATTTGCCCAATAAGGTGTGGGAATTTCAAATAAAAAAAGACCAAACAATTTTGCCTGGTCTTTTTTATTGCACTTCATCTCATTTGATCAAAACAAATTATTTTGGATGCGATGGATACTTGATCGTCATCTCTTGCAATACATTGTCTGCATGATCAATCTCTTTCATCGCCCACAGCATGTAGCGAATGTCCACATGGATAGCACGCGTAATCGCACTGTCGAAGTACCAGTCTTTGGTAATGGATTCGTAAGTTGAATCAAAATTTAAGCCGATCAGGTCACCATGTTTGTTCATCACAGCAGAGCCAGAATTGCCGCCAGTAGTATCTGCACTGGACAAGAAGTTGACTGGTACGGTACCCAAGACCGCATCACGGAAAACGCCATAACGCTTTGCCTTGATCGCGTCTTGCTCCGCTGGTGGCACATTAAATGGCTCTTTGCCTGTATTTTTTTCTACAATACCTTCTACCGTGGTGAACGGACCTTTGCTAATGCCATCACGTGGTGAATAAGGTGCAACGGTACCAAAGGTCACACGCAAGGTGGAATTGGCATCTGGATACACCGGCTTGCCTTGCGACTTTTTCCAATTGATAAAAGCTTGCATATAACGCGGGATAATGCGTTCTAAATTGCCATCAATTTCTTTGCGGCGGTTTTCCATAATCTGACCCATCGGATAAACCTTACTGGCTAAACGTAAAAATGCATCATCCGATTGAGCCATGCTGTCGGCATCTTTATCCAGCCATGCCAGACGCTGCGCGGTGGTAGTCAATTTGGTCTGAGCGTACAAGGGTGCAATCGCGTCAACCGCTGGCAGCAGCGCATCCAAACCCTGCGGGTGGGTATCGGCTGGCAATTGTGCATAACGCTGCATCGCAGCTTGCCAGCGCGCCTGATCGACGCTGCTGACAAAAGATCGCTCTAAGCCGGAGAGGCGCGCTTTGAGAAAAGGAATATCACGTTCCTGATAGCCAGGCTCACGCTCAGCATCAGGCTTTTTACGCTCTAAGGCCAGGCGATACAAGCTGCGTGCGCTGCGGAACATATCGCTGTGCAGCGCAACGGACATCGCAAACTCTTGCTCACCTAAAGCGATATCAGCAGCAATGGCGGTGTCTAGCTCAGTCAGCAGATTTTTATCATTGGCATTGCTATGAGCGGCAAACCATAACCGGAATTGCGCCTCTTGTACGTCTTTGATGGCGGCAATATCTTTGCGTGCAAAACCATCAATCAGACCTTCCGTTTTTTTCATGCCATTGTTAATACTCTTAACCACACTGGCATAACGTACGCTTGATTCTGGATTGTCTTTTGTCGCCAGCGCGATCGTTGCCAGATCTGCCTGGTTTTCGGCGACACGGCGGGGATAACTGGTGTCACGCGCTGAGCGGATTTCTGTCGGCAATTTGTAGCGGCTGGTGCGACCTGGGTAACCCGCCAACAAAATCGGATCACCGTTTTTTAAACCCTCAGCAGATACTTTTAAAAAGTCTTTGGAATAGTAAGGAATATTCTCTGGTGAAGGGTCAGCAGGACGTCCATCCTTGCCCACATAAGCGCGCATAAACGAGAAATCACCGGTGTGGCGCGGCCATTCAAAATTATCCACGTCACCGCCAAAATTGCCGATCTTATCCGACGGTGCATACACCAGACGCACATCACGTATCATCAATTGGCGTATCCGGTAATACTCCAGACCACGATGAAAACTCGGCACCGAACAGCGATAAGCTTTATCTTGCTCACACTCAGCAATCAGTACCTTGATGCGATTCTGGATTTGCTTATTGCGTTCCAATCCCGATAAATTCGGACTTAAATTACCAGTTACTTTGTCTGTCACGGTCTCTACTTTATCCGTCACATAGATACGTTCACTGGGTCCGGCTGGCAATTCCTCGGCACGAGTTTTCGCTAAAAAACCATCGGCGATTAAATTACGCGTCGCACTGGAATTACGCTGCACGGCACCATAAGCACAGTGATGATTGGTCACGACCAAACCTGCGTCAGACACAAACGAGGCCGAGCAACCAGGCAGCGCCACCATGGCACTCATCGGTAACTTGCTTAAGTTAGCCAACTGCTCGGCAGGGATGGCGATACCGATACGTTTTAGCTCTGCTTTTAATTGTGGTAATTGGTAAGGCTGCCATTGTCCCTCGTCGGCGTGGGCAACCATGCTGGCAGTACCAAGTGCAAACAGAGCTGTTGTCGTCATTGCAAACGTGGTCGCAATGAATTGGATAGTCGAACGTTTATGATTGAACAAGGTAGGTCTCTGCAAATAAGAAATTGAAGGAGTAACGGCAGTTCAGGAGTAAAGATAGTTCCGATGCAAGGCGGCAAGTGTAACAAAATCCCGGAACTGTTTGCCAAGATTTTCTGTGACAACTCCGTGGCATGAGTTGAAGTGAAATGGAAGATGAAAGGTGGGAAGAGAAGAAGAAAGCAAGGTGAGAAAGCGCAATTGCAAATGATGGCACTTAAATGAACAGGCAAAAAAAATCAACGCAACTCGCCGACCATTGAAATACCCCAAAAATACCCCAAAATTAAATGTCTACTATTCAGGCTTTAGGCAATAGCTTGCAGAATCAGACTTAATTCCACTTTTGATTCATTCATTAACATCTGGCATTTATCAGCATCGAGCTGAAGATTTTTCAGTGCAGACGGCATCGCCTCCCAATCGAGTCCGGACAGCGAGTCGTTGACAAAATGTGCGTCCAGAAAATCCGCCGTAGCTACCACATCCGTCAAACTAGGTTTGCTAGTCAATGGCAAATTAATCATACGATGATCCATCACAGCGTCACGGATATCCTGATCCAGATCCCAGTTTTCTAAAATTGCCGCACCGATGCTGGCGTGCCAATGATCGACTAACTCCCACAGCGCGCTATCGGAAACAAACAAGCCTTGATAGTGGCTTGCCCTACTCATAATATAAAACTTGCCGACGTCATGCAGTAAGCCCGCTAACATCGCTTTGTCAGGACTTAATCGCGTCATACGTTTTGCGATGATTGAAGATAAGGCAGCAACGCGCAGACTTCTGGTCCACAAACCATCCATATTTTTGGATAAAACCTCATTCCGCTTTTGGTCGACTAATTGCTTCATCCCGACCGAGATAGCGACATTACGCACAGCGGTAAAGCCTAACAACATAATTGCAGAACGCAGATCAACTATTTTTTTACCTGTGTGATTAGCCATTGCAGAATTGCTTAAACGCAGCATCTGCGCAGACAATACCGGCTCTGCACTGACGATTCTGACTACCACGTCAATCGACATTTCTGGCTGGCTAAGAGCGCGTCGGATTTTCATCGTCGCATTCAACGATGTGGGGAAAATTAATTCGTTGGACGATAACTCGGCAGTCAATCCTGCTATGAACTCAAACTCGATGGATTTTTCTGTCTTCGTCATATAACCGCACCCTGAATAAAATAATCTGGCTGTGACATTACCATGCTTTCAACTCTTTTGGGCGAGCGCAAAAGAGAGCATGACCACCCACAATAAAGCGATTAAACAAGACTAAGTTTGTACTTAATTGACGCCAGAATCGCTACACAAGTTCTGGCTTAGGAATTGACGACAAGTCCGTTTTTAAAGTTCAAACAAGAAATATACTCATATCCAGTATATTTTAATTGTCCATATAAATCTTGGACAATGTGGCATTTTTTAAAAAATAAATGGGGAGTATATTAAAATCTATCTCTCCAGGCTTACCAGCCACAAAAAATAAACTGCCGAGGTGATCGCCATCGGTATGTCAATACCGCAGCAAAAAACCAATTGAGCTTAAGATTTATCCTGCAACAATAATTCTGTAAGTAAAACAGCCTGCACCTTATCGGTCTTCAGCTCGGTATTAAAGCGTTTTTTAAGATTATTTTGCATCGTCGTAAAACCTTCTGGAGTGCGCAAAGCATCTGGCTCGGTAGTAGAAACCGCAACTTGGAATATATCGTTAAGGTTCTTTTTGTTCTCTTGTAACCAATCCAGATCTTCGTTATCTACCTGAATCGTAACTTGCATCCTGGTCACTTGCCCATCGATGTTGACGACCGCTTCAGGCAATGCGGCATAGCTGATTGCGATATCGTTGGTCGGCGCCCGATTGACGTAGGTATAGATCGCCACCGTAATACCGATAAACGCCAGCAAAATGACACTGGCGGCATATTGGGCGAAGTTGTCTTTTTTTCTGACCGTGACCGTTTTTCTTCTGGGCGGATCTGGCGGTGGTGATTTTTTTTGATTGGCACCAACCCGCGCTGCTTTTTGGCTCAGAGGGATCATCGGTGGTGCTTGCAAAGCCGGAGAAACTGGGACACTTGCAACGGTCTTGTCTACTTTGTCATTCTCTTTTGATTCAATCTTAGCCGGATCAAGATTAAAACCCCATTCGTCTAAACTTTCATCGCTGATAGCCGAGGTTTTGATGGGTCCGCCATCCACGGCTTCAAAATCTAGCTTAGCAGTGAGCAGATTTTTTCTTGGATCACTCGTCGCCATGAACTACTCCCTCCTTAATGAATATGCCTTGATACAAATGAATGCCAATCGATTGACGCCAATTGCTATTGTAGTATGGCGCCGCAGTTAATTACCGAACAGAAACAAAAAGAGGACGAAAGACCATCAGGAAGTATCCATATTAATGCCCTGATTTTGCTGCCCTCCCCCAGATAAAATTCATCCCAGACTGCTTAACTTAATTCTGAAATTATAGTTCTGAAATCTTTCCAGAATAAAGAACTTACGCTGATCTGGCTGATGATCTGCACGAGCGTACAGCGCCAAACTGAGCTTATCCCAATGAAAATTGGGCTTGAAATTATGCTTTTTAAGCAACTTCTAGCATGACTTAGCAAAGCTTCGTTACAAACTTAACAGGCGTAACTCATGATCATTCGTTATCATGGCGACTTCCCGAAAAAAACCTATGTTTACAGATAGTTAGAGAAATATTGATGTCTTCACTGAGCAGAAATTCCAGAATCGACAATATCAAAGGTGTTTTGATATTTTTAGTCGTCTTTGGTCATTTAATTGAATTGCATATCGCTGGTGCGCATGTGCTGCACTCGGTGTGGTTGTTTATCTACTCTTTTCACATGCCAATGTTTGCCCTGGTATCCGGCATGTTTTCTAAAGCATCTCTGGACGAAAAACAAAGCAACCAGCTAGTCAAAAATGTAGTGATTCCCCTTGTCGTCTTTGAGATTTTCTACGAAGGTCTGGAGTTACTTTTAAAGGGTAATTTAAGTGTTTATAGCGGACTATTCGCACCTTACTGGATGCTTTGGTATTTGCTGAGCTTGCTGTCATGGCGCTTACTGCTACCCATGTTTTCGCGCTTGCAGTTCCCGGTGATGATCGCCTTGGGCGTCTCTCTGGTTGCCAGCTATTCAGAGAGCACAGGTTATTTTTTAAGCATCTCACGCACCTTAAGCTTCTTCCCATTTTTCTTGTTGGGCTGGAAAATGGGGCCTGGTTTTTTTGATGGTGGTAAAAAGCGCTTAGCATTTGTGAGTGTGCCGGTGGTGGCGATTGCGATCACAGCGTCCTTCTTATTGCGCAGTGATTTTGACTATCGTTGGCTGTATGGCAGTTATTCGCTTAACCGTCTTGGTATGGCAAATGTGACTGGTACTGCGTATCAAATTGCACAATACCTTGTCTCACTTACAGTTGGTATGGCTTGTTTGCATCTGCTATCGCTGAGAAATTGGGGACTGGCACAAATTGGTCAACGTTCTATGTACGTATTTTTGTGGCACGGCCTGGCATTGATTGTGCTGCAGCAAACGGGCATGCTGAATGAGATTTTTAAGCTTGATCATGCACTGGCTCTTGTAATCGCTGTTATCGCCAGTGCCATCATTGTGTGGCTGGCATCGCATCCATGGTGTGAGGCTATGACCCAGAAGCTTCTATTAAAACCAATGTCGTGGTTGTTCATCAAGGCGCAGGGAGTGAGTATGCCCACTCCTCCCAAAACGATGGATGTCAAAGTCTCGACGCTAGAACCTTAAACAAAATAGCTAGCTTCACCGCCATAGCCAGCACCGCCATCATTACCGGTATCAAACCAGACACAAATCAAATAACCAACATACGGTTTGTGCCGTAGGGCATTCTTATTTCACCTGGATATTGCCTGCATCAAACTGGCGCGGATTCTTGCCAGTAATCCCTGCATAAAAGCGCTGGATTTCAGCCATATCAACTGTAATATCCCCAGACAATTCAAACATACGGCCTATGCCGCCGACTTTGCGTTTGAAGTCCAGGTAGCCTAGCGCAATTGGTACACCAGCGCCTTGGGCGATGTAATAAAATCCGGTTTTCCAGTGGCTGACATTGCCACGCGTGCCTTCTGGCGGGACAATCACTGTCAATGACGAGGTGTTTTGGAAAGCCTCAACCGTGCTTTGGACTAAATTGCCAGTGCGCGTGCGATCCACTGGGATACCACCAAGCCAACGCATTACTCCGCCTACAACGGGTGGAAACAAACTGGCTTTACCCATCCAGTAAACATTAAGACGCAGAGCAAAACAAACCAGCAAAGTCACGGGAAAATCCCAATTGCTCGTATGCGGCGCTGCGATCAACACGTATTTGGGCGTGGTCGGTGTAATACCCTCGACCTTCCAGCCGATCAGTCTCAATATCAATAAAGAAACCCAACGCATCAAAGTATTGATGATGGGCGTGTCAAAAATGGTGTGATGCATGTACTAAGTCTTTGATAAAAATAGAATTTACGCCAAATTGCCGCAGCAAGGCGTCGTGACGAATGCGGCATTATAGAGAGAGACATGCTGCTTTAGGGAAATAAAGAGTGCCATCAATCAAGATGGAGGGTGCGTAAGTGAAAGCGCTGTGACCGTTTGCTGCAACAAGTCAGCATCGATTTTTCAGGCGAAGTAAGCGCCGCCAAAATATATACTGCCATTAGTATATTTTAATCGTCCATATAATCACTGGACAATCAGGCATTTTTCCATAAAATAATGGGGAGTATATTAAACCCAGATTTTCCATTAGATCGCTACCACTTCGCAGAAACCCAGACTGCGTGCGGTCTTCAGAGGGATAGCACCACCGCGCTTTGAGTGGGATCGCTACAGCGAGAATTTGCACAAATTGATATTGCGGGGCAATTCATATCAATTCTGCTTTGCGGCTAAATTCTTTTCCGTGGCTGATTTATAGCCGCTTTAAGGCTGATTTACCCATGCAATCACGTCTTGCCATTGCGCTATATCTTTTTCTACTCTGGAGGGTGCAACATCCCACAAAGTCGCGCCGTGTGCTGCCAATTGAATATAGTTTTGGATATCACGTAAATACGCCAGAACAGGTAAGCCTAGTTGTCCGACATAGTGCGCCAATTGATCAGAGGCCCGGCTACGGCCATTGACTCGCATACCTAGCACGGCTAATTGGTAGTTCTTGTCCCGCTTATTGAGTTTTTTCAAAAAATCCTCCGTGGCGAGGATGTCAAAAATAGAAGGTTGCAGAGGGACAATCACCTTGTCCGCCAGTTTTAAGACTGCATCTAATTTGCTACCGCTTAGACCTGCAGGCGTATCCAACACGATATGTGTCGTCCCTTTAGGTGGTTTTGCGATATGACCGTCTTGGATTTCCCAGGCGCTGATCGCTGGCAAATTGGCAGGGCGCAACGACAACCATGTACGTGATGATTGCTGCTTGTCCGCATCGCCCAGCATCACCTTATGTCCTTGCGAGGCAAAGTATCCGGCCAGGTTAGTGGCGAAGGTACTTTTACCAACACCACCTTTAGGATTGACGATAGCGACGACAGGCATAGTGACTCCTCGTAACTGATAATGATGTTGAAGCTTAAGCTAAAACCAACAATAAAAGTGATGCTAAGAATTCAAATTACATAATCGCAACAAACAGTCATTTTATGCAGGTACCAAGAGCGCCATTTGTTGCTGGGTGAGATAACACCATTCGCCCTCTTCCAAACCCAGAGACTGCAATGTTAGTTGTCCGACAGCAGTTCTGCTCAACGCCGCACAATGATTGCCGGCTGCTGCCAGCATGCGCTTGACCTGATGGTACTTGCCTTGCTCCAAGACGATCTCAAGCTGATGAGCAGAAAGCTGGCGGCAGGTTTGCGCTGCCAATGGCGCTGGTTCATCATGTAATTGCACGCCTGCCAATAGCTTTTCTACCAATTCGCTAGTCACAGGTTCCGCCGTGGTTGCAACATACACTTTTGGAATATGTCGTTTAGGCGAAGACTGGGCGTGGATAAATGGGCCATCGTCCGACATCAACAACATACCCGTCGTATCATGGTCCAGGCGGCCTACCGGCTGCACATCGCGCCACGAAAACTGTTCTGGCAAAAGGCTCAATACACCTGGATGGTGGCTAGGTTTGCGTGAACATTCAAAATTAGCGGGCTTGTTGAGAACGATATAAATATGTTCACGATATTCCCACTCTTCATCAAAAATATGAAAAGTCAGACCATCGGTTTCCACGGTCGTTTTATAACTGTCCATCACTTCGCCAGCGATGCTCAGTTCGCCGTCATCGATTAGCTCGCGACAGTATTTTCGGGTGCCAAATCCTTGCGATTGCAGGATTTTATCTAGGGATAATTTACTCATGGGCGGGACTTTAACAGAAGCGAGGGCGTCTGCAAAATTCAGGGTATCAAATTGGTTTTTATTTTTTAAAAACAGTTAAGGGCAAGCTAATGATAAAGATAGTGCCTTGGTCGATGATGCTGTCAACACTGATGTGCCCATCGAGTACGCCAGTCACTAGGTTATACACAATATTGAGCCCTAATCCGCTACCGCCCTGCCCGAGTTTAGTGGTAAAAAACGGGTCAAATATGCGTCCGAGATTGGCGGCCGGTATGCCTTTGCCATTATCGCTGACCACAATTTCCACTCTATCTTCTTCAAACAATTTGGCAGAAATATCCACCACACCGCGGGTGTCACCTTCAAAAGCATGAATAAACGCATTGTTGATCAGGTTGGTCAGGACTTGCCCCAGAGGACCGGGGTAACTATCCAGAATAATTTTAGGCGGTATCGTATACACCACCTCATGCCGGGTCTTGCGTATGGTCGGACCTAGGGTCAGAACAATTTCTGCAATGGTTTCATCCAACACAAACAGACGCCGATTGGCACTGGTCTGATCGACCGCAACTTGTTTAAAACTGACCACCAGTTCGGATGCTTTACCAAGATTACGCATTAAAATGTCTGTGCCGTTGCGCGTATTTTGTAAAAACTCATCCAGAGTGGAGCGCCGCATCCCAGTCTTCATCCCGGCGATGATTTGCTCGGTATGCTGCTGCAAAGTGCTGGCAATGGTCACGCTGGTACCGATAGGCGTATTTAACTCATGCGCGATGCCCGCCACCAGGGAGCCAAGTGCGGCCATTTTTTCGGTGCGCAACAGCTCATGCTGCGCCCGCTGGAGATTCTCAAGCACGATCGTCAACTCGGAGTTGGCGATCTCAAGTGCGTTAGTTCGCTCTGACACCCTGCGCTCTAAACTGCTGTTAAGGGTACGAATTTCGGATTCGTTATGACGTTTTTCAGTGATATCTTCTTGCACCAATACCAGTAAAGACTCTTCACTCAAGCGTATTAACCTACCAGAAATATTACACAGAAGGATTTTTTCCTGATGGCCGCAATGTAGCCATGCCTCGTAATCATGGATCTCGCCATGGTGTTCTACGTTTTGCATTACGGCATCTAAATCTTCTTTATTTCGCCATAGTGCGATCTGTTTTTCTGGGCTATTTAAGATGTCATCATGCGACCAGCCAAATTGTCTGACCCAGGCATCATTGACATCAATCATCGTGAAACTGGTTGTTTTACGAAATACCGTCATAGCAACCGGAGAGGCATGAAAAATCGCGGTGAATTTTTCTTCGGTAAAACGCAAGGCTTGCTCTGCACGCAAACGATCATTTAATTCTTGTTGGAGTATCTCATTTTTCAGATCGCGCTCTGAGAGCAAAGCGCCCAGATCAAGCCGCATTTTGTCCAGGCTATTGGCAAAGCTGCCAATCTCATCCTTGCGATGCCAGATCACCGCTTTGTCCAGTTTGCCACGTGCCAGATCGGCAGTAATATTTTGCAGCGCCTGCAATGGATGTACGATCCTACGCTCAAATAACAGCAGGATAAAACCAAATGAAATTAAAACCTGCGCAAGGATTGCGCCGCCCAACTTCAAGAAATCAATCAGTAAATCGTGATCCAAACGCCCTGTACTCAGTTCAATGATGACCTTACCAATTTGTTTATTATTTAAAAAAATCGGACGCTCTTCATGCATGACTTCACCGATGCGTCGCTCGGCAATTTCGCTGTGGACAAACTGGCTTCGGGATTCATCTTCAACGGTGACTTGCAGAACTGCCGGGTCACGCATGACGGCTTTAACAAATTGGGTAGCAACTTCTTTATCTACATTCCAGACTGGAACCGCCATCGCGCTGGATAGCATGTCCGCGTATTGCGACATTGGGGTACGCACACGTAGATCCAACTCACGCTCGTACCGATCCACTAGCAAAAATCGTCCGACGACCAAGGCTGGCAGTAAGATTCCTAATGCGACGCCTAAAATCAAAATTTGACGAAGTGAAAGTTTTCCCAACATGAGCCTTGTAGAGTTGCTTATAGAGTTGCCAGTTGCCATATACAGTTTTATTTTCGCTGCAAGGAAACGACTGGCATTCACTGAACTTTGCAGATTTCGCCGTTAGCTATTTTTGCAAAAAGAGCCTGATTAACAGACATTCACTCAGATATATGCGTAACGTCTTGAACACCTCAGTCACTTTTTTTACGCCAGAGCTGAATGTTATTTTCAATTAATTTATCCATCACATTCTGCTTGGTCAATTTGATCATTGCCTTTGCAACGCGCCCGCGCATTTCTCCGGTATTACATGGCGATTGGTGCGAGAAAGTTAAAAATAAGCCCTCATTACTAATCGCTGGCGTGACTATTTTTAAGCCGGTGATATTCAGCTTAGCCACGTAGGCGAGACTAGGATCTTCTTCATAAATCAAATAATCCGAGCGCGATAAAGTCAACATTTTCAATGCTGATTCAAGGCTAGCAACGGTAGCTATTTTCAATGATTCTTTAGCATAATGATCAAAATCGTCACCAAAGCTATTATTGATCACCGTGACTCCCTGTTTGCCCTGCAGATCGCTCCACTTCTTATAGTTGAGAGACTTATTTGCTTTTGTCCAGATTACAGAATGCGTTTCACGGAAAGCCGGATAAAAATAATCCATGTAATCCAGTCTGGGTTGAGTGAAAAAAGCTCCCGCAATCAAGTCAATACGACCAAGCTTAGCCTCCTCCTGCACGCGCCCCCAAGTACCAACATACTTGACTTCAATCGGTATGCCTAACTCTTTTGATAATAACTGCATTAAATCGGCATTTGCACCGATTAACCTGCTTTCATCACTGGGGTCACGCCATAAATAAGGAGGATATTCTGGATTGCCTGCTGCAATCAACGCTTTACATGATTCAGCTTGCGCATTTGAACCAGAAAAACAGGCGCAAACCAAGGCGAGAACACTGAACAACTTTAGTCCTGACAGTGGCTGTATTTGCTTGTTGCTTAACATTGAGCATTCCCTTGTTTTTATTGGGATAATGAGCGTCTAGTCTAACGACTGGATTTGGTATTTACAAGAACGATCTAGGCGTAGGGCAATAAAATACTAAGAAGCAACGAAAATGGGCAAGATAGAAAACTGAAATGTAAGGATAGTTTCGCCACTATTTACGATTCCATGATGACCCCAACCAAGACTTGCAAGCAAGCTTAGCCCTCGCTCCTGTCAATAGAGCAAACCTTGTGTGCTTATTAGTATCCACGAAGGCTCTGATTACATTATCGATGAAAATACTCTGCCCATCTCCAGCCTACGCAAATCGCCTCGCTTAATAATCTCTGCAAATTTGCGTAATTCGCTAACAAGAATACTCAAAAAATTAACGGCGGATAATGCTATCGCCACTGTTTCTGACCAGATCACCGCTACCGAATCCTGGATCATGGTCGAAATTAAAAGTGTTTTTATCGCCATTATCATATTGCACGGCGACCGCCCAGACTTTGGACGATTTTGCTTTTTGCTCAATCTTACGACCTGCATAGGCACCGCCAGCTGCACCAGCAACCGTTGCCAGATCGCGCCCGGTGCCATTACCGACCTGGTTACCTAATAGTGCACCGGCGACACCGCCAGCAATTAAGCCCAATGCACTGCCTTCCCCTTCTTTATCACTCACATTGACCGATAGCACACGACCGCAGCCAGCGCAGTTTGCGCCCGACTTGGTTGATACGGTGACTGCCTGCATATTCGATTTTGCGGTAGCCAATGCATTGTTATATTCGGTTTTGGCGTCCCGCAGACATTGCATGCGAGAAGCGGATGTACTCTCTTCTGCGCACAACTTTTTATCATCGGCATATCGGGTTGCAGCTCTTTTAGTATCTTCGGTATATTGCTGCTTAGAACTGATCGTTTGTGCATGAGCACCTATGTTTACACCTGCAAGTAGCATGCACAACACGGGGAAAATTAAGGCGTTTTTTTTCATGTCAGAACTCCCGGATAAATTAAAGAATGGAAAAGCGAAGAACTTCCAGTAATACGGCATCATCAATAACAAGCATGTCAGCTTTGTCGTCGTATAAGCCAGTTCAGGTAAAACACGGCACAGAGCGCCGTCATTTTATATAAAAGGCATGGCATACAATGTGCATACCTTTTTTATGAATTATTTTTATAATTTGTTTTTGTAAGGTATTTTGATGAAACACGAACACAATAGCACTATAGAAGCGCAATGCAAAAAACATGCGCACCGAAAAACATCCCAGCTTTCGTTATAGCAAACCCATGCGTACCCTGCACACAAAAATTCAACACACAGATCATATCGATGGCGAATTAGTTTTACCTTTTCAGATACGCGAAAAAAGTCGCTTTCGCGCTACCCTCACCTCAGGCGAGGATATTGCCTTACTCACGGTGCGTGGTAGCGTCTTGCGCAATGGCGATCTGATCGCTAGCGAAGACGGCTTCGTCGTCAAAATCGTCGCTGCGGCAGAACCGACTTATAAAGTCGTTTGCGATTCGGCCCAGGCTTTGTTGCGCTGTGCGTTCCATTTAGGTAACCGGCACACACAAGCTCAGGTTGGTGATGGTTTTTTACGTATCCGTCACGACAATGTACTTAAAGAGATGTTAGAAGGTTTGGGCGCTCAGGTAGAGGAAGAACTTGCTGCATTTGAGCCAGAAGCCGGTGCCTATGGCGGTGGTCATCATCATGGCGACGACGGTCATCCGAACAATCCACTTGCACCCATCCCGTTGCGACAAAAAATACATCGTCCTTCTGACAAAAACTAACACTGCCAGCTAATGATACAAACCACTGCATTGCTGCATTTGCTGCAACTGGCCAGCCCATCGCTGCCGGTTGGCGCATATAGCTATTCTCAAGGCTTAGAGAGTGCGATTGAACAAGGTCTGGTGAAAAATTCAGCCACTGCCAGACAATGGATATCGCAGCAATTAGTCGAGGTGCTAGCCTGTTTTGAAGCGCCGATTTTGTGGCGACTGCTGCACGCTTTTGAAAAACGCGATCAGGCTTCGATCTGTCTGTGGACCGAACGTTTTTTGGCGGCGCGGGACACCGCAGAATTTCGGGCGGAGACAGTACAAATGGGGTATTCGCTCGGTAAGCTATTAGTGGATTTAAAACTGGACGACAGTAAGGTTGATCCAGCATTGCTGGCTTGTTTGCAAAGTCTGAGCGAAGTCCCCTTCCCCACCGCATTAGCATGTAGCGCGGTTGCGTTGAAAGTACCTGCAGAGGCAGCACTACTCGGCATGTTATTTTCATGGGCAGAAAATCAGGTGCTAGTGTGCGTCAAATCCGTGCCACTGGGACAAGTCGCGGGACAAGCCCTGTTACTCAGTTTGACTGAGGCATTAGAGGCGGCGGCAAACACCGCGCAAACTCTGAACGACGATGAATTATCCAGCTGGGCGCCAGGATTATCTCTGCTATCGATGCAGCATGAAGTGCAATATAGCCGTCTATATCGCTCCTAACGCCAACATCACACTTACCGAATTTAAATTTTTGAGAGTCCATATGAATTCCAATGTCAGTACCCAAATGAATACCCAAATCAGTACGCAAACCGACTCAAAAATAAGTGCACAAGCATCAAATCCATTGCGCGTCGGCATCGGCGGCCCGGTAGGTTCGGGCAAAACGGCACTGTGCGAAATGTTATGTAAAGCGATGCGTGACGACTACGAGATGGCGGTCATCACTAACGACATCTACACCAAAGAAGATATGGAAATCCTGTTACGCGCAGATGCCTTACCGGCAGAACGTTTGATGGGTGTAGAGACCGGCGGCTGTCCACACACAGCGATCCGCGAAGATGCGTCCATCAATCTGGAAGCGATCTCACGAATGTGCGCTGATTTTCCTAACCTAGATTTAATTCTGGTCGAGTCTGGCGGCGATAATTTAGCTGCAACTTTTAGCCCCGAACTATCCGACTTAACGATTTATGTGATCGACGTCGCCGGTGGGGAGAAAATCCCACGCAAGGGCGGACCGGGCATCACCCGCTCCGATTTGTTGATCATTAATAAAACAGACTTGGCGCCGCATGTTGGGGCTAACTTAGACATCATGGCGCAAGACGCCAAACGTATGCGCGGTGATCGTCCGTTTATTTTTACAAATTTAAAAACGGGTGATGGCGTGACGCAAATAATGGAGTTTATTTGCCGGGAAGGTTTGTTGAAAAATTGAATACTTGTGAAGATATTTGATCTACGTAAATAGTAAAACAGCGACTTTTTCAGCAGCCAGAAAAACAAATGAGCCGATGTGGCTCATTTTTTTTTCTCTTGGATTCAGATTACAACTTAGACTGTATTAGTTTACCCAACTTCTCAATCCCTTCATTAATCCGCTCTGGCGATACGGTCACAAAGCTCAAACGCAAGGTATTTGTAGCCGGATTATCTGCATAAAACGGCGCACCAGGAACGAATGCCACATTCTGCGCAATCGCTTCATCCAATAACTGTTTGCTATTGACGTGCGTAGGCAATGTCACCCAGATAAACATGCCGCCCTCTGGACGCGTCCATGTCACGCTGGCTGGAAAATGCTTTGTCATCGCGGCCAGCATCACATCGCATTGACCTGAATAAAAATGACGGATCGTTGGAATGTGTTCGTTCAGGAAGCCATCTTTGATCACTTCATACACTACCATCTGAGTCAACGTAGACGTGTGTAAATCGGCAGCTTGTTTTGCCTGCTCTAATTTACGGATCAACGGCGCAGGACCAACCACATAACCGAGACGAATACCAGGCGTAAGAATTTTTGAGAACGAACCCATGTAGATCACACCATCGGGATTCATCGTCAGCATTTTTGGCAGAGGTTCGCCGCTGTAACATAAATCGCCGTAGGGATTATCTTCAATCAGTGGCAAACCCAGACGTGCGCAGGTGTCGACTAATTCGTAGCGACGTTCAACCGATAAGGTCAGGCCAGTCGGATTCTGGAAGTTAGGCAAGGCATACAATAAACGCGCGCCCTGTCCTTTTGCCGCAACTGACGATGGCAACAAACCGTGTGCATCACCATCGACAGAAACATACTCAGGCTGATACAAAGAAAACGCCTGCAAAGCACCAAGGTAAGTCGGCGTCTCAACCAAAATCTTACTGCCTTTGTCGATCAATACTTTACCCAACAAATCTAAACCTTGTTGTGAGCCAGAAACCATCAATATCTGCTCTGGGGAAATTTTGGTCACATCGTTGGACAAAGAATCCGCGATGAATTGACGCAAAGGCGCATAGCCATCGGTCGGTCCGTATTGCAATGCCGACTTTCCTTGCTTGGATAAAACCAGATCAAACGCTGCCCGCATACGGTCGATTGGAAACGTCTCTGGTGACGGCAAACCACCGGCAAAAGAAATCACTTCTGGACGCATCGTGACTTTAAGAATTTCACGGATTACGGAGCCTTGCAACTGCTCTGCACGCTCAGAAAATTTCCACTGCATCGGGCTAGGATTTTCAAGTTTCATACTGGTCTCATTCACTCTGTATTTTTATGTTGTACTGTTTTTATAATCGGTCAATTGTCTGCATTACTCTAAATTAATCTGAATCACTTCAGGTAATTTTGAGTTGATCCAACTAGGCAATCTCAGCAATCAATTCAATTTCAACGCAAGCGCCCATCGGGATCTGTGCTACGCCGAAAGCTGAACGGGCATGCTTGCCTTGCTCACCAAAAATCTCACCAAATAATTCTGACGCGCCGTTTGTGACTAAATGCTGTTCTGTAAAGTCGCCTGTGGAATTGACTAGACTCATGACTTTTACAATCCGTTTAACGCAATTCAGGTCGCCACCGCAAGCTGCTTGCAGGGTAGCGATCAAATCAATCGCGACTGCACGTGCGGCAGCTTTGCCTTCTTCAGTGCTGATGTTTTTACCTAATTGACCGACCCAGACTTTGCCGTCTTTTTTTGCAATATGACCGGACAAAAACACAGTGTTACCAGTTTGTGCATACATAACATACGCAGCGGCCGGTACTGCGACTGCTGGTAACTCAATATTCAAAGCTTGGAGTTTTTCGTAAAACGACATGGTGATTTCCAAAAAAGTTGTGGCGTATGCCTGACTCGGTGCAATGTAGTGCAAAAAGCAATCTCGGCAATGACTAAACTACCTGGTGAAATTGCTAATGAGAACCGAGGCAAGTGCCTGATTTTATAGAGTGAAGCGGGACAATTGTTTTCACTGACAGACCTCCATTGTAAGCCCCTCATCACCCGATTAACACCCCCAATTACAGACAATCCGCTTGATTTAATTTGGAGGTCTGTCTCTTTTCAACACGACTACCGATGATTCTTCATTGATCTGCCGATTGCCAATAACGCTATCGCTGCCAGCTAATTGGTATTGGGCGAGAATTCCTCGCTTTATCATCACTTATAAGGTCAGCATCCACATCGCCGTCAACGCTAATGCCAATCCCATCACGAGATTAAAATTTCTCAGACGATTGCCGACCAGCAACCAGTTGCGCAAACTTTGCCCCATCCATGCCCAAGCGAGAATACTCAGCGCACTCGGAATGGTAAATCCCAGACTCATCCAAGCCATACGGACAACAAAATCAGCATGCCCTATGGCATAAGTTGAGGTCGCGGCGACCAGCATCATCCATGCTTTGGGGTTGACGATCTGAAACAATGCAGCTTGAGGAAGACTTAAAGGTTTAATCGCGTCGCTGGAAGACAACTGACGGGAAAAACATAACTTAAAAGCCAGGTACAAAAGATAAGCAATCCCTGCCAGTTTCATACCCCAGACTAGATAGGGGCTGGCTTGCAAAATAGCGATGCCGCCCAAACCGACCACCCACATCAGCACCACAAAGCCGATCGGCACACCCGCCACCTGTGGCAAGGCGGCGCGCAGGCCATGATTAACACCAGTGGTCGCAGCGATTGCCACATTAGGGCCAGGCGTAAAAGAAGCGATCCAGGCAAAGGTGGTAAAAGCCAGCACTTCAGCAAATTGAATTTGAGCAAACGGCATCACGGACTTCCTATTCAATAAAATATACTAGAAGGGTGTAATTTTTAATGTCCAATGATTATTTGGACAATAAGGTATATTTATTCACATACTCCCCTATTTTTTACTTTTTTCTTTATGGGTATAAGGCAAATATTTTCAGTATCGTCAGGGGGGCGCTATGCATACCGCTTCATCTGGCAACTCCCCCAATCTCACCGCGGGTCGCAAATTGTTTCGGCCCTGATTGCATCATCAGCGTGCAGGAAGGATGCTACAGGTTCAAGCTGCTTGCTCAAGACCAAGCTTGAACTCTGATGAGTTAAGGGCGTTTGCTCAGGCAGGCTGTTTTCGATAACAACACAAATTTGGATCTCACTAGCCTGACGATCTGCCTCAATTACCACTCGCTTTAGCGGCGGCATCATCAAACTCTGCCCCGTCGATAACCAGTAATCGTAGGCATCATTCTCAATCGTAATCCACACCAAACCGCATTTGATTTGCAAGCACAGTGCCGACTCGGCAGACACAGACAGCAAGCCATTTGGCGGTAGCGTCAGTAATGTATTGGCGGTGAGAATTTTCATAGCATTCCTTGCAGGTTGGTGTAGGAGTTGTGCTATCCTAGCCGCAAAAACCAATACAGTACCAGTACAATAAAAACGATAATTCACGCACTGTTACGGTCTTTTTCCCGATACACCTATCCGATTGGCAGGCATCCTATGATTAACGGTAGCAGGAATAGCGATACAAATGGCAGCACGAGTGGCGACAAGAATCGAGGCACAAATGTGAGCGCAATCGGAAGCACGAATCGAAGCATAATTTCGCGCGATTCTGGCGGTTCTCTGGTCGAGCAAATTGTCCGTAACATTGCTACCCGTATCGACGACAAATTACTACGCACCGGTGCGCGGATGCCGTCGATCCGGCAGTTTGCGGACGAACAGCGCGTATCTCGCTTTACGGTGGTTGAGGCTTACGACCGGCTGGTCGCCAAGGGTTATCTGGAATCACGTCGCGGCTCGGGCTTTTTTGTACGAGAACGTGCCTCGATGATCAACAGCAATAACGCTAATAATGCTGCTGAGGCTTTGCCGTCAGGGCAACAACTCGATGTGGTGTGGCTGGTGCGGAATATGTTCCGCCAATTGCCGCCGCAAAAAATGCCGGGCGCCGGTCTGCTACCACATGACTGGCTGGACGGTGAACTGGTAGCCAACGGCTTGCGAGCGATCAGTCGCCTCAATCAAAACCTGCTTTTACACTACGGTACGCCGCAGGGATTTTTACCACTGCGCCAGCAACTGCAACTGAAATTAGCAGAACTGGAAATCGCCGCAGCACCAGAGCAAATCATCATGACGACCGGTGTTACGCAGGCGCTGGATTTGGTGGCACGCGAATTTACTCGCCCCGGTGACACGATTTTTGTCGATGATCCCGCCTGGTTTTTAATGTTTGCCTCATTTGCGATTTTGGGTGCCAAAGTGATTGGCATACCGCGCTTGCATGACGGTCCCGATGTGATCAAGCTAGCCGAGCTGGCGGCGCTGCATAAGCCCAAGCTCTATATCATTAATTCTGTCATGCATAACCCGACCTCCACGTCCCTGTCGGCGGCCAAGGCGTTTCAGGTATTGAAGACGGCAGAAGAACATGATTTTATGGTTGTGGAAGATGATATTTACTGCGACATGCATCCCGGCACAGCAGTACAAGCTGCGACCCGCATTGCCGCCTTAGACCAATTAAACCGTGTGATTTATCTGGGTGGATTTTCTAAAACTCTAGCTGCCAATCTGCGCGTAGGATTTATCGCTACCTCACATGAATTAGCTGTGCGCTTATCTGACCGCAAGATGTTATCCACGCTGACTACGACAGAGATCGGTGAGCGTGTCGTGTATAAAATTTTATCAGAAGGTCATTACCGCAAACACGTAGACCGCATCCGCGTCAAACTGGATTCTGTACGGGATGACGTGACCAAGCGAGTAGAAAACCTCGGGATGAAAGTTGATTACCGCACACCTGCCGGTATGTTTTTGTGGACTGATACCGGCTGCGACACCAATGTACTGACAGAGAAGGCAATGGAGCAAGGTTTTTTGCTTGCGCCAGGGAGCTTATTTTCCCCCAATCAACTGCCCTCGACCAAGATGCGTATCAACATTGCTGCGATGTCTGATCCTGATGTTTGGGCGTTTTTAGAGAAAGAAATTAAGTAACAGACCCTATTTCGCTGATATCCACCAGGCCTCACCTGCATGTGGCTTGGTCATGCTGAGTGGCTCACCCATTTGAGGTGTGCTGATCGGGACATTACGTGCATCAGCCAAGGCCGTAATGCGGTCAAACGGCTCATGCCAGACATGCAACGACAGATCAAACGTGCCGTTATGAACCGGCAGCAAATGTTTTCCACGTAAGTCCAGATGCGCCTGTAAAGTCTGCTCAGGCTGCATGTGGACATCTGGCCACTGGTGATTGTAGGCGCCGGTTTCTATCATAGTCAGATCGAAGGGACCGAACTTATCGCCGATCTGTTTAAAGCCATCAAAGTAGCCACTATCGCCACTAAAAAACAGGTTTAAATTCTGCTCAGCCTCGTCATTGGTTTCACGGATTACCCAAGACGACCAAAGAGTTTGATTCCCATCGTTGAGGCCGCGACCGGAAAAATGTTGCGCAGGTGTCGCCGTCAATTCGATACCGTCTACTGTAGTACTTTGCCACCAATCCAGTTGTTGAACCTTGTGAGCAGCGATGCCCCATTTAATTAAGGTATCACCAACACCCAGCGGCGTTAAAAAATGTTCGACTTTATCGGCCAGTTGTAACACTGCAGCATAGTCCAGATGATCATAATGATCGTGCGACAAAATCACGCCCTTGATCGGCGGCAGGTCCGCAATACTGATCGGTGGCTGATGGAAACGTTTTGGGCCCATCCACTGGAACGGTGATGCCCGCTCGGAAAATACAGGATCAGTCAGCCAAAACTCACCACGCAGTTTTAGCAATAAAGTGGAATGACCCAGGCGGAATAAAGATTGATCAGGCGCGGCTAGTAACTGTTCACTCGTCAACGTTTGTACAGGGATTTGTCCTGCCGGTATGGTATTGGCTGGTTTATTAAAAAGGAAGGTCAAGGCGATTTGCAATGTTTTGAAAAAGCTGGTCCTTTGTATCTGTACCGGATTTCTATACTTGCCGTCCTCATGCCGCAAATAGCGCATCTTATCTTGAGTATTCTCAGTACCAACAGTGTTTAACCCTGCCTTACTTGAGCTGTTCGCCGGAAATGTGCCAATTGCCATAATCAGATGTCCTGTAAGCAAAATAAAATCGAAAGTACAAACCATTAAATCGAACCGAAATTATCGGCAAAACCCTACGCATACCAAATAATTACACTACACAGTGTAGTTTTAAATTCTTAAAAAGTAAACTACCTAGTGTAAAATAATTTAATTCTCTTTTTGCCACAATTTGACCTCAACGCCACATTACCGCCATGCCAAGTCCAAAACGCCTTACCGACCGCAAGCGCGAAGCGATCTTGCAAGCCGCTATTATCGAATTCCGAACTCACGGTTTTGAAGCCACCAGCATGGATAAAATCGCCGCCAGCGCCGAGGTTTCTAAGCGCACGGTGTATAACCATTTTCCCAGCAAAGATGATCTGTTCGCCGCTATCTTATTACAGCTATGGCAAAACAGCGCCAGCCAGCGCGAGGTGGTTTATCGCACCAACATCCCCTTGCGTGATCAGCTAATCGACTTGATGCAAGAAAAAATGCAGATGCTCAACGATGAGCACTTTATCGCGTTGGCACGTGTCGCTATTGCCGCCACCATCCACGCGCCAGACCGCGCACAAGAGATGGTCGCCAAACTGGGGGAAAAAGAAGAAGGCGTCACAGGCTGGATCAGAGCAGCGCAAGCCGATGGCAAACTCAAACCGGCCGATCCGGCATTTGCAGCCCACTTGCTACAAGGTCAATTAAAAACCTTCGCATTCTGGCCGCAAATCACCATGGGGCAAGCGCCTTTAGATAAGGCTGCTCAAGTGCAAATCGTAGAAGCTGCGGTGGATATGTTTTTGGCTTATTTGGGTCGGTCTTAAAATCTTGCAACAGCGTTGTTTATTAGCTCAGCAGTCAGTACGAGCCGTCCACTCACATCAACGCAACCAAATTGTGTGATAAATTCATGTCTTAGTTTTACTCTGCTTGCCATTTCATTTTTATCGATCACTCAAAGCTATCCGTGCAAGCCACATTCAATACCATGACAAACGCCGCTACTTCCATCTGCGCATCCACAACAGCGCGCCGGTTGTTTGTCGCACTCAGCTTGTCGTGTACACACATATGCAGTGACAAGCTTTGTTGTCGCTGTTGATCCTGATCTAGTCACAACCACTCCAAAAATTCACCGTTTTTTTTAGCGGTAGCAATCACGGTGTACGTCTACTGTTTATTTTCGATTTTTATACTCACTATGCATCTCTATCTCTATGACAACTGGGAGCGTCAGCTTCGCCAATTTACTCCACTGCGCCAGGATTGGGTTGGCCTATATTGCTGCGGCCCTACCGTGTACGACTACGCGCATATCGGTAATTTACGCACTTATTTGTTTGAGGATATTTTGCGTCGCACCTTAGAATTTAACGGTCACCAGGTTCGTCATGTCATCAATATTACTGACGTTGGTCATCTGGTATCCGATGCGGATGATGGCGAAGATAAAATGGAAAAAGGCAGCCGCAAAGCGGGAGAATCTGCCTGGGACATTGCGGAAAAATTTACTAGCGCGTTCAAAGCCGACTTGCTCAGCCTGAATATGCTGCCCCCTACAATCTGGTGCAAGGCAACTGATCATATCGCTGAGCAAATCGACTTTATCGCCACCATAGAACAAAAAGGCTACACCTACACCACCAGCGACGGCGTATATTTTGACACATCCAAACAAGATGATTACGGCTACCTGGCACGACTCAATCGAGATGGTATTGAGGCGGGAATCCGTGTTGAACTGGGTGAGAAAAAACACCCCACCGATTTCGCGCTATGGAAATTCAGTCCGGCAAATGAACAGCGCCAAATGGAATGGGATAGCCCTTGGGGACGTGGTTTTCCAGGCTGGCACATTGAATGTTCTGCGATGGCCTGCAAATATCTGGAACCGTGGTTTGACATCCATTGCGGCGGAGAAGATCACATCGCGATTCATCACAGCAACGAGATCGCGCAGAATCAAGCCTGCCACGGCACCCGACTTGCTAACTACTGGATGCATGGCTATTTTTTGCAAATCGATGCCGGAAAAATGTCTAAATCCAGCGGCGATTTTTTGCGTCTGCAAACTCTGATTGACCAGGAGATTGATCCGCTGGCATATCGATTTTTATGCTTGTCAGCACACTATCGCAGCCAGATGAATTTTAGCTGGGATGCATTGGAGGCAGCTCAAACAGCATTGGGCAGATTGCGCGATACTTACTTTGCATTACCTGAAGGTGGCGCGGCGGATAGCAATTATGTGACCCGCTTCCAGACTGAAATCAATCAAGACCTGAATCTCCCCAAAGCACTGGTCGTGATGTGGGAAGTTCTCAAATCGGATTTGAACGACGCAGATAAAAAAGCGACTCTCGATCAATTTGATCTAGTCTTAGGATTGGGATTGGCGGAGTGGAGGCCAGCGATACTCACCATACCCACCGAGGTAACTACGCTGGCAGAGCAACGTCAAATTGCCCGCACTACAAAGAACTGGGTAGAAGCGGACCGGCTGCGCGCAGCCTTGCATGTCTTGGGGTATGAAGTGGAAGATAAAGCAGATGGGATGAAGATAAAACCTAGAAACGGCAGTTGACCGCTCGTCAGTATAATTAAGTAGTTGATTCAATTGACTGATGCTAGGGTTTTCACCATCACCGTTCTGGTGAGAGCGCTACGAACGGATTAATTTCGATATGACCATGCTTCTTATTGCGACCAAGCGCCCGCCCTCGGAAAAATCGGATTTGCTAAGGTTCATCCGGCAAGATAGCTCTGTTAGTGAAATCGAGATGCCGCGCCAAGGTGTGCTGCCACATGATCTGGTGCATTTTGTGGTTGAAAGCGGGCTGAAACTCAGTGACGGTTTTTTAAGTCTGGTGGCACAAGGTGCCGATGCACAGTTTGTCATGGAGCTGACCCACGATACTCAGCGCCGCGATATTGAACGGGGCGCAGTGCAAGCCGAGGCGATTGTTGAGGCATTGCAGACACAACTCTGGAGCGGCAATTTTGATCACGACGCGTTTGCTTATGGGCTGCAAACTGCGGCTGAGGCACGCAATATTGAGGCGCCAGCAGTACCGGTGGAGAGTTTGGCACACGCCTTATTCCAGCAAGCAGTGGAGCTAAACGCAATATGGTCGCAGATTAAACCATATGAAAAACTGGAACTCCGGTTTTAAACAAAAGCCACGACATCCCACGTTCAGCATCTATTTTTGTCTTTTCCACCTAAACTCTCCAACTCGCTTAGCTATAACAATAATTAAAAAAATGGGGAGTATTTTTAATTGTCCATATAATAATTGGACAATAAGGCTAATTTATCTTGTACTACTACCCAGTATATAAATTAGCCGTAATCAACATCTTGAAATATCCCAACTTAGCCGCATAACTGCCAAGCAAAATCTTTATGGATTTCATCAAGTCGGGACTTGCACAAAATCGCTCTGACAAAATCGGTATGAGCAGATCGTCAGGCGATGCTGTATGAGGTCGCCATGGTAATTTTGTAAAGTCCTAAACTCATAAAAAATAGTAAGAGGGAATTATGTCCGACCAAAAACAAACAATGGGCTTCCAAGCCGAAGTCAAACAACTGCTGCAATTGATGATCCACTCGCTGTATTCCAACAAGGAAATTTTCTTGCGCGAATTGATCTCTAACGCATCTGATGCTGCCGACAAGCTGCGTTTTGAGGCGATCAACAATGCCGCCTTGTATGAAAGTGATCCTGAGCTCAAGATCAAAGTCAGCTTCGATAAAGCTGCACGCACCATCACCATCGCCGACAACGGCATCGGTATGACACGCGAAGAAGCCATTGCGCATCTAGGTACCATTGCCAAGTCAGGCACGAAAGAATTCTTTGGCAAACTGTCTGGCGACCAGCAAAAAGATGCCGCCATGATTGGCCAATTTGGTGTGGGTTTCTACTCTGGCTTTATCGTTGCGGACAAAATCACGGTTGAATCACGTCGTGCTGGCACTGCCGCCGACGCTGGCGTACGCTGGGAATCTGAAGGCGCTGGCGACTTCAGCGTAGAAGATATTACTAAAGCCGATCGCGGTACCTCAATCACTTTGCATCTACGTGAGGGTGAAGATGATTTTCTCTCTTCATGGAAATTAAAGTCGGTAATCCGTACTTACTCCGACCATATCTCTTTGCCGATCTTGATGCAAAAAGAAGAGTGGGACGAAGAGAAAAAAGAACAAGTCACTAAAGACGAACTAGAGACAATCAATCAGGCCAGCGCTTTGTGGGCACGCAGCAAGAGCGACATCACGCCTGAGCAATATGATGAGTTCTATAAACATATTTCACACGATTACAGCGCCCCGCTGACCCACACGCATAACCGTGTTGAGGGTCGCAGCGAATACACGCAATTGCTGTACATCCCTGCCCGTGCACCGTTCGACATGTGGGACCGCAACAAACGCGGCGGTATCAAGCTATATGTCAAACGCGTCTTCATCATGGACGATGCCGAGCAGTTGATGCCGGTCTACCTGCGCTTTGTTAAAGGTGTGATTGACTCCAATGATTTGCCACTGAATGTCTCGCGTGAAATTTTGCAGGAAAGTCGTGACATCAAAGCTATTCGTGAAGGATCGACCAAGCGCGTATTAGGCATGCTGGAAGATTTGGCAAATGCCGAAGGTGATGATGATTCACAAGCGAAGAAAGATAAATACGCTAGCTTCTGGACCGAGTTTGGTCAGGTACTCAAAGAAGGTATAGGCGAAGATGCGGGCAACAAAGAACGTATCGCTAAACTGTTACGTTTTGCGTCTACCCACAACGACAGTGATGCACAGACAGTATCTTTAGCTGATTATCTGAGTCGCGTTAAAGACGGTCAGGAAAAGATTTACTACGTTACTGCCGACAATTACGGCGCTGCGAAAAACAGTCCTCATTTAGAAATTTTCCGTAAAAAGGGTGTGGAAGTTCTATTGCTGACTGACCGCGTTGATGAATGGATGCTGTCCTTCTTAAGTGATTTTGAAGGTAAAGAATTAGTCTCCGTTGCTAAAGGCGACCTGAACCTCGGCACGCTAGAAGATGAAGCCGAGAAAAAACAGCACGAAGAGACCGAAACGCAGTTCAAGGATCTGGTCGAGAAGATGAAAACCGCGCTGGCAGATAAAGCCAAAGATGTACGCGTGACTTTCCGTCTGACCGACTCCCCTGCTTGTCTGGTAGCGGACGACAACGAGTTATCCGGCAACTTGATGCGCATGCTGAAAGCAGCAGGCCAGGCTGCACCGGAATCAAAACCGATTCTTGAAGTCAATCCAGATCATCCGTTAGTACAACGTTTAAAGTACGAAGAGAAGAAGTTTGACGACTGGGCCAATATCCTGTTTGATCAGGCAATGCTGGCAGAGGGCGGATCACTGGCAGATCCAAGCAGTTTTGTAAAACGTCTCAATGAAATGCTGTTGAACGTGGCCGCTTAGGTTTTTACCTCAAGTTTTTACCTCAAGTTTTTACGTCAGATGACTATTTGATTAGTTTCAGTCAACCACTTCTGCAAAAGCAGCCCATAACAAGCCCGCCAATTTGGTGGGCTTGTTGTTTTGTGTTGAACGTACGTGAAATGTAAAGAAACTGTTAAGCTTGAAAGAGCAAGTACCCCTCGTTTTAATTTGTAATTTCTCGCTACAAGCGCCGCAAAAAATGAGCATTACAGGTAATATCACTGCATCGCAACAAAAACTCCCAATTGCCATGACTACACAAGAAAACGTTCTGATTCTCCAAGGCGGCGGTGCTTTAGGCGCCTACCAAGCGGGTGTTTTTGAGCAGCTTCATCAAAATGATATTCAGCTCGACTGGCTGATTGGCACTTCTATCGGCGCGATCAATTGCGCGCTGATTGCCGGCAATCCGCCGGAGAAGCGGGTTCAACAATTGCGGGCCTTTTGGGAAAGTCTGGCACCGCCTCTGGCGTCTAACCAACCCTGGTCGGTATTCACACCTTTCTTGCAACAATGGGGTATCGCTAATACCTGGAGCAGCTGGACCAGCTCTAATGAGACGATGAGCACTTTAACCAATGGTGTTCCCGGATTTTTTAAACCACGGGTTGGCGCTGGCTGGGATATGAATGCCGCCGTAGACATAGGCCAAAACAGTTTTTATGACACGTCGCCTCTCAAAAAGACGCTAGAGAAATATATCGATTTTCACTATCTGAATAAAAGTCCCATACGTATCAGTATCTGTGCGGTAGAAATTACTGGCGGTCAGATGACGACCTTCGATAGCAAGAAGCAAAAAATCGGACCTGAACACATCATGGCAAGCGGCGCGCTGCCGCCGGGTTTTCCACCGGTAGAAATCGACGGAAAAATGTATTGGGACGGCGGCATTTACTCCAACACACCGCTAGAGGTTTTGCTTGATGGCGCACTACAACGCGACGCACTCTGCTTTATGGTAGATCTTTGGGACCCTAGTGAAGCAGCGCCTAAGACGATGGCAGAAGCTTTGGCACGGTACAAAAATATTCAATACGCCAGTCGTTCAAAAGAACAATTAGCGACACGCCGCCAACTACAAAATCTGCAAAAAGCGATACGTGGTTTATCTGAAAAACTTTCTCCGACGGAACGTAAAAAACCGGAAATACAAGCCCTGATGAAACTGGGCTGCGATCACACAATCAATGTCGTGCATCTGGTGATGAAGGCGCAAGAACACGATCAGTATTTTAAAGATATTGACTTCAGTACAGAGACAATACAAAACCGCTGGCAAGCGGGTCTACATGATGCACAACGGGCTCTGCACCACAAATCCTGGTTACAACCACCGGCACCGCATACAGGTCTAATTATTCACGAATTGCCGCAGGAATAATTCGATCTTTAGGATAGCCGTTTAAAGAAAGAGTAAAGCAGTGCGTATGGCCTACCGTAATGGATATGCATGCTCATAAATCGTTTCTTGAATTGCTGTCCGCCCTCCCTTTTTGTTATTCTCAGTGAACGAGATTCTTGCTCATAAATACGCTCAAAGGATCGTCGCGATAACCGCCAAACCGACCACACACCACATAGCCAGCCTGCGTATAAAGACGTAATGCATCGGTCTGAAGCGGGCCGGTTTCCAGCATCACTTTCCGGCATTCTGCTTTACGGGCTGCGGCTTCGAGCAAATTCAGTAATTGTTTCGCCAAACCCTGCCCGCGCCGATCGGGATGCACATACACGCGCTTGATCTCAGCATATTCTGATGCAAGAACAAGCGCACCACAGGCGACCGCGCGCTGCTCCGAATCACGGGCAACAGCACACATGAGTTGCTGTGCGGAGAGCGCGGTCAGGTCAAGCGAATACACGCTTTCTGCCGGGTACAGACTATGTTGATATGCGTCCAACTCAGCAATCAAAGCCAGCACGTCTGCCTGATCTGGCGATTCCATATTGATAGTAATCATAAAGAGTATTGATTTAGATGTTGGTTAAATCGATTTGAAATAAATCGTAGTCGAGCACAGGCCACCTTGCGGCCATAAGGCATAGTCAGGAATACGCCCGCACAGTTGCCAGCCAAGCCGCTCATATAAAGATTCCGCACCACCGCCAGTTGCGGTATCCAATACCAGCAGCGTCTTCCCCGCGGCATGTGCTGCTTGTTCTGCCGCCTGCATCAGCGCAGCACCAAGTCCAACTGCACGTGCCCGACGATGTACCAGTAGCTTAGAAATATCGGCGCGATGTGGCTGGTTCTCAGGTTGACTCAATATAGCTTGTACCGTACCGACAATGGCACCAGAGAAGTCTCTGGCAACTAGCAAAAGTCGCTCCTGACGCGCCACGCTGGCAGCAACACCTTGCCAGAACGCCTCCGACTTAGCTCGAGATAAAGGCTGCATAAAACTCACCGATGCTCCACCATCAACACAGTCCATCAGAACATCGCAAAGTGCCGCAATATCGGCACGATCATCGAGCGCCTGTAACAGTTGAATTGAATAGTCTGAGGACGTATGGTTTGAAGATGAATAATCTAAGGACATCAGAGACTCCTGAGGCATTTATAACGATGAAGTAATCTAGTGAAAATCAGATAAATTCTGATTCATCCGTATTGGATCTTTATTCGAAATGCGCCATGTTTAAAGTGATGCGGTGTTAATCGCAACGACGTAACGTACCGGATGCTTGCTAGAGTTTTGATACACAATCGCATTGTTCTCATCCATCGCCAGACAATCGCCGCTCTCCAGATGATGGTGCACATCACCCAAAATAATTTCCAGCGAGCCATCCAGTACCCAGATCTGCTGATGAATTCCGACTTCACGCAAACCCGCTGCATAAGACACTCTCACACCGGCAGGAAACTCCACCTCAACCAACTGGATAGACGAACGGAAATGCGGCGGCGAAATATTCCGGCGACGATAACCTGACTGTGGATCTATCCACAGTAATTGCTCATCGCGCCTTACTAGTGGATTAGCATCTGGCTGCGGCTCTTCAAAAAACGAGGCTAGCGTGACACCCAGACCAAACGACAATTTATCCAGGACTACCGCTGTCGGACTGCTCTCCCCGCGCTCAATCAAAGAGATCATAGAACGACTGACGTTCGACTTGGTCGCCAGTACATCGAGCGACATACCGCGCTCAGCGCGCAGGCTGCTCAGTCGGTTTGCAATGCGCTGGTTGATGTCAGGCAGTTGAATAGTTTTTTGGTCTTGCATGGTTTGGGGGGATTAATTATCTTGGTTAATTTCCTTCATAGTGGATTTATTTTCCAATTTATTAGATATTGTGTCAATCGATTTATTTGATAAGCAGTTTTCCGCCGCAATGGATTAACCATGTAGATTTCTGACAAGATGTCTGAACATAGGAATTAATAACAACACAAGACTATCAAAGCACTAACCCGGTACATTCGGTAGCATCTAAGCTCGATTGATCGTGTTAGTGTTCGTGCTCACATTAGCGCCACGTCAGCACCACTTCATCCAGCAATCGTTCTATTACCAAGGTTTTTTAATGAAAAGTGTTTTACGTTTTCTTAGTTTTTGTCTTTTGGGTTTGATTACCTTGATAGCGATAGCTGGTCTGCTATTTGGCTACTTCATTTACTCACCTGAACCAGAACTTCCAAAGCTGTCCGGCACACTGGCTAAGGCGTCCATCGAAGTGGGCGGACTCAAGCGTACTTACTTGACCTACGTACCGCAAGGGCTGGCAAAAGGAGCGCCGCTGGTGATGGTGATGCACGGATCAGGTGAAGACGGCGCGCAAATTCGGATTGATACCGGATATGGATATGAGCGTCTCGCCGACCAACACGGCTTCGCAATCGTCTACCCTAATTCTTATAGTTTTGACTGGAATGACTGCAGCAAAGTTGGTGACTTCAGCGCAAACGGGCGCGAGGTAGACGACGTTGGCTTTTTAAGCGCACTGGCTGGCAAACTGATCACAGAGATTCATGTCAACCCAGACCGCGTGTTTGCGACTGGTGTTTCGTCTGGTGGTTTTATGTCGATTCGCCTTGCGCTTGAGGCACCTTCCCGGTTTCGCGCGATTGCAGCTGTATCCGCAAACGTACCGTCACCCGAGAATTTTAAATGTCAGCCTGCCAAGCAACTTGCGTCCGGTAATTCAGGTACATCAGTCCTGATCATGAATGGTACCAAGGACCCTCTGGTCCCGTTCAATGGCGGAGAATCCAGCCTCTTGGGCTTATTTTACAAGGGTGGCAATGTGCGCTCATCACAAGAATCCGGTCAATATTTTGCCGACCTCAATCACCTCACCGGCAAACCAGTAACGAAGCTGAGCACAGCGGCAGACGGTGTGAATGTCGAACAGTTTTTATGGCGTAACGATACTAAAGTGGAAGTGGAGCTGGTTGCGATTCAAGGCGGTGGGCATGGACTCCCGCAACCCTACTTCCGTCGTCCGCGATTATTAGGTCCATCGCCTATGGCACCGGATGGCACCGCAATGGTGTGGGCATTTTTCGAACGACAATCATTGCTGACGCAATAAAATGAGCTCAGTGACAAACAAAAATCTGATGCTAACGAGGAAAACCCCATTTGCACATGATCTGATTTCATCAAAGTAGTCACTTCGGTTAATATGCTTGCACTTTCTATTCTTACGCTAAAAATTTTATGAAAATTGATAAAGACACCGCCGTCACCCTGCGCTTTACCGTCGCTGAGAGCAACGGCAAAGTCATTGAAAACGGCAAAACTCCAATCGCTTATTTACACGGTGGTTATGACAATTTATTACCAAAAATAGAAGCTGCCTTGCAAGATCAGGAAGTCGGATTTAAAGCCACCCTGGATTTGGCACCAGAGGATGCATTTGGTCTGCGTGATGAGAGTTTGCTGCGGACGATTTCCAAGAAAGATTTCCCTCCTGGCGTCAAAGTCGGTGCGTCTATGCAAGGACATACTGAAACGGGTGAGGAAACCATTTACACCGTACTTAAAATCAAAGGCGATCAAGTCATGCTCGACGCCAATCACCCGCTAGCGGGCAAATCCTTGCGTGTAGGTTTGCAAGTATTAGGAGTACGCGCAGCGACCGCGGAAGAAATTATGCATGGTCATGTGCATGGTGATCACGGGCATCAGCATTAACACTAAAGAGGCAGCATCACTAAATTTAGGCGCTGCTGCCGCTTTAGTTTGTATTTCGGGTGAGATGCGTCATGCGCATCGATGGATAAAACTTAAACTGATATTGATTAGTACGCGTAACTCGCTCTAGCACCCTACAAGAATTGACTTCAGAGGTTCTTGCAAAACGAAACACCGGAGAGTAATTTTATTGCGAGAAGCGCAAAATAGATGAGAAAGGAGCGGCCATTTCTGGCAAGATGAAAGT